>JBFMAS010000529.1:0-24904 GCA_040755575.1 Thermodesulfobacteriota bacterium | reverse complement strand
GGAGCGACTTTTTGGGGAGCCGCCCCGTGGACGCATTCTCCCGGCCGGCGCGCGGCGACCGGAGCGGAGCCGGCAAGCCACCGCCTCCCGCGCGCACGAAGTCACTCAAGATCTCGTCGCGTCCACGCGCTCGAGCGACTCGACGCGGAACGTCGAGCGCTGGCCGATGCCGAGCCACGAGGCGATCCACGCCGGCCAGTACTTCCTCGCCATGCCGCGGCGGATGCGCTCGTGCGCGGCGGGATCGGCGCTCACGTCGCGGAAGCGACCGCGCAAGCGCTCGTCGCCGAACACCAGCTCGACCTCGCCCGCGGCGCGGGCGTTGCGCACCCAGTTGCGGCTCGCGTCGAGCGTGCCGAGGCCGATCGAGCCGTCGTCGACGACGAACCAGATCGTCACCTCGCGTGGCCGGCCGCTCTTGCGTCCGCGCGTGACGAGGCGCACGGTCCTCTCACGCGCGAGGCGCGCGAGCGCGTCCTGAACGTCGTTTGACGTGCTCATCAAAACACGCCCTATACTCCGGGCGCCTATGCGGTTCGAGAGCTGGTCGAAGACCGACGTCGGGCTGGTGCGCGAGACCAACCAGGATCACGTCGGCTGCTATCCCGAGCTCGGCCTGTTCGTCGTCGCGGACGGCATGGGTGGGCACGCGGACGGCGAGATCGCGAGCCGCATCGCGGTCGAGACGCTGCGCGATGCGTACGCCGGCTCCGACGAGACGCAGCCGGGTCGCACCATGCCGACGCTGCCCGCGATGCCGTCGGGTCCCCTCGCCTGGCTCGCGCGCTTCACGCGCGGCCGCGCGGAGCGGCGAGACGACGCCGACACGGGCGAGCGCGACGTCGCGCGCCTCGAGGCGGCGGTGCAGGACGCCAACCGGCGCATCTTCGACCTCGGCCACGAGGGCGGCGGACCCGCGACGCGCGCGATGGGCACCACGGTGATCGCGCTCGTCGCGCCACCGTCGCAGCGGCGCGTCGCCTGGGCGCACGTCGGCGACAGCCGCCTCTACCGCCTGCGCGACGGCGCCCTCGAGCTGCTCACCGCCGATCACACCCGCTTCGGCGAGCCGTATCGCACGGCCGGCGCGGTGCCGCTCGACCTGCCGCACACCAACCAGCTCGTCCTTGCGCTCGGCGTCGAGCGCTCCGTGCCGGTTGCCGTCGGCTCCGACGTCGTCCGCCCGGGCGACGTCTTCCTCCTCGCGAGCGACGGCGTGACCGGCCTCGTCGCGCCCGAGCGCATCGTGCAGATCCTGCGCGACATGCGCTCGCCCGCCGAGGCCGGCGAGGAGCTGATGCGCCTCGCCCTCGAAGCGGGCGGCACCGACAACGCGACCGCCGTCGTGCTGCGCGCGGTGGAGTGAGGGGGACTCTGTCCCCCTCTCCGCGCGGCGGTCAGCCGATCTTGGTCAGGTGGCGGCGCGCCTTGGGGGCGTCGGGGGCCGCGGCGCGCGAGCGGCGCTCGGGGTGCGGCAGCTCGGCCTCGAGCTCGGCGTCGCGCTTGCGGTTCCACTGCTCGACCTCGTGGAACAGCGCCATGGTGTCGGCGCGCAGGCCGAGGCGCAGCGTCTCGAGGCCGATCACGTCGGTCGTGGCGATGTTGCCGAGGTTCACCTCGCAGCCGAGCTTGCGGACCATGAAGCACTGCTGCGCGCGCTGCGGCGCCTCGAAGATCAGGTCCGCGGGATCGACCTTGGCGATGATCTCGTCGATCAGGCCGGCACGCACCTCGCCGGAGCCGAAGTAGAGGCCCACCGTGCCGCTCTCGCGCGCCTCGCAGATCACCTTCCACGCTCCGGCGTCGAGGTCCGACTGGATGAGCTCCACCCAGCGGAACGGCGGGATGATCTTCTCGGAGTCCTTGCTGCCGACCTCGGACAGCACCGTGAACTCCTTCGCGAGCGCGCGGATGTACTTCGCCTTCTCGCGCATCGTGAGATCGATCACGCCGTTCGAGATCTCGACGTGCGTCACGCCGAAGTCGCGCACCATGCCGCGGTAGGCGTCGAAGCGGCCCTGCAGGATCGCCACCTCGAGAAGCGTGCCGCCGAAGCAGACCGGGATGCCGGCCGCGCGGTACGCCTCGATCTTGTCGCGGACGTTCTGCGTCACGTAGCCGGTGCCCCAGCCGAGCTTGACGATGTCGATGTAGTCCGAGCACGTCGCGAGCAGGTCTTCGACCTGCCGCAGGCCGAGGCCCTTGTCGATGACGTGGCTCACGCCGACGTCGCGTGGCTTGCCGCAGCGCGGGGGGACGTTGAACAGCTCCAGCATGACGATTCTCCTGCTCCCTCTCTAGTGCTGCACCCTGCGAGCGCCCGAGGTCCTGCGCGGCGCGCGCAGGCGAGCGCGCGCGTCCGCGAGCAGACGCTGCTCCGCGCTCGTGATGCGCGCGGCCGTGCGCCGCTGCCATTGCTCCGTCGCGTCGAGCTGCGCCGCGCACTCCCGGATCATCGCGCGCACCGGCGCCTCCGCCGCGCCACCGAGGCAGGTCCGCGTCGCGACGACCGCGGCGGGGTCGTCGACCGCGGCGAGCACGCGGCGCGAGAGCCCGATCTTCCGCCCGAGCACGGCGACCGCCGCGTCGTCGAGGACCTGCGGCGGGATCGACTGCGCCTCCGGATCGCGCTCGAGCGCGGTGCGCACCGCGAGCCCGACCACGCGGTGCGCGCTGCGGTACGGGATCCCGGCCTCGAGCGTGATCGTCTCGGCGAGGTCCATCGCCTGCGTGAAGCCGCGTCCCGCGCGCGCGCGCATGCGCTCGGCGTCGAAGCGCACGCCCTCGATCACGGCGGCCATCAGCTCGACGGTCTCCGCCGCCTTCTCGAGCGTCCGAGGTACCTCGCCGAGCGGGAAGATGCGGTTGTCCATCTGGGCCGAAGGCGTCTTGCCGACCGCCGCCACGGAGGCGAGCCGGCCGAGCGCGCTTCCCGTCATACCGCGAACGAACGCCAGCGAGTAAGGGTTTTTCTTTTGCGGCATGATCATGCTGATCCGCGCGTGCCGGTCGGCCAGCTCGACGAGGGCGAATTCCGCGGTGTTCCAGATCTGCAGGTCCTCGGCGAGGCGGTCCGCGTGCAGCAACAGCATGGTCATCTGCGCCATGAGCTCGACCGGTTGGTCCACCTGCCACATGGCGTCGCGCGTGTGGACGATCGCGCCGTCGAAGCCGAGCAGCGCGGCCAGGCGGGCCCGGTCCATCGGCAGCCGCGAGCCGTTGATGTTGCCGATGCCGCCCGGGCAGACGTTCGTCCGCCCGAACGCGGCCTGCAGCCGGTCGAGGTCGCGCAGCAGCGGGTAGACGAACGACAGCAGGTAGTGCGCGAGGCTCGTCGGCGTCGCCGGCTGCAGGTAGGTGTAGTCGGGCGCCACCGTGCCGACGTGGCGCTTCGCCTGCGCGACGAGCGCACGCGCGAGCGCGATCGCCGCCGACGCGAGGCGGAGCAGGCGACCGCGCACGGCGATCCGGTAGGCGATCGTCGCCGGCTCGCGCCGCGGGCGTCCGGCGCCGAGCCACCCCGCCGCGCCGGCGTCGTGCTTGCGCACCCAGGCCTCGCGGTTGGTCGACACGTCCTCGAGCGCCGGGTCGAGCGGGAAGCGCTCGAGCGGCAGCTCGTGCAGCTCGAGGAGGAGGTCGAGCAGGCGCCTCGCGTCGGGCTCGGGGATCACGCCGGCGTCGCGCAGCACCAGCACGTGGGCCAGGTCGGCGAGGCTCAACCCCGCGTAGAGGATCGGCGCGTCGGCGAGCTCGAGCGCGAAGGAGGCGCGCATCAGCTCCGGCGCCGGCCCCTCGCGCAGGCGCGCCCCCTGGCCCTCGCCGCGGCCCGTCCCGTCGGCCTCCGTCCGCGCCGCGGTCGTCTTCCCGCGCCTGGCTCTCGCTCCGGCCACGCGCGGCTAGTCCACGGTCACGCGCCGCACGCCGTGCCCGACGGTCGGGTCCGCGGCGAGGAGCAGCTCCTGCAGGTGCTTCGGCCGGTTGCTGCGCACGCGCGCACGCTCGGTCTCCTTCGAGCGGAGCCTGCGCTTGACACGGTTGAGCCCGGCGTCGACGATCCGCCCGAGCGAGCTGAGCAGCGGCCTCGGGTCGTCCCACGCCGCGTACGCGTAGGTACGCTTCCCGCGGTACGAGGCGAGCCAGCTCCACGTCGTGAGCCGTCCCTCGGGGAGGAAGTAGAGCTGGACCGTCTTCAGGTCGCGCTCCTCGTGGATCCACTTGATCCCTTCCTCGAACTCGGTCTGACGCTCGACCGGCATGCCGAGCACGTCGCGGTACCAGATGTACGGCAGGTTGATGCCCGAGCGCGTCACCAGGCTGTGCGGGAACCAGGTGCGTCCGCCCGTCGCCTCGGTGATCTTGAGCTTGCCGTCGCGGCGGTCGCGCTTGAACTCGATCACCCCGTAGCCGCGGTGCTCGATCGAGGCCAGGATCTTGACGACGTTCTCCGCGATCCACGGCTCGCGCATGCTCTCGGCGAGCGTCGCCGTACCGAAGCCGCGCGGGTACATGCGCAGCTTGCGCCCCGTCCACACGGCGAGCGGCTCGTGCTTCGCGTCGAGGTAGGTGACGCCCCACATCACCTGGCTGTCGTCGCCCGGCATGTACTCCTGGATGATGAGGTCCTGGTGCACCGGGTAGATCAGCTCGTAGAGCTGCTTCAGCATCTCGGGCGAGTCGGCGAGGAAGAGCCGCGTGTCGAAGGTCTGCCGCCAGGTCGCGTTCGGCTGGAACGGCTTGATCAGGCACGGGCACGCGATCTCGCGCGCGATCGCGTCGATGTCGTGCTCGCCGTCGGTGAACCAGGTACGCGGCAGCGGGAAGCCGCGCTCCATCGCGAGCTTGTAGAAGGACTTCTTGTCGAGGAAGAGACGCAGCGTCTCCTTCGACGGCAGCGACATGTGGAAGTACGGCGCGAGCTTGTCGCGCTCCTCGGACACGAGCTGGACGTTGAGGTCGCCGCTCGGGATGAGGACGCCCTTCTGCCCCATGCCCTCGAGCTGCGCGCCGAGCGAGAGCAGTCCCTCGAGCAGCGGCGCACTGCCCTTGACGAAGTCCTTGCAGTAGAACTTCTCGCAGTAGCGGGTCTGGGCCCCCGGCTGCTCGAGGTCGTCGTCGACGCCGATCACTGGGACGCCGAGGCGGCCGAGCGCACGCACGGTGCCCAGCCCGTTCTGGCCGAGCCCGAGCACGACCGCGGGGGGTCGGTCGTATCGAGGAAGAGTCATGCGGTCTCCGGGGGAGCTGATCCTGGGGAACGACGCGAGCGCCGCGCGCGGTGCATCTGCGGGGCCGTCGGCATCGGAGGGAACGTATGATCGGTTGCGTGCGCGCGGAAGGCAAGTCGGCCGGGGCGAGAGACGCGCGCGCACGGAGCGCTGCCAGCGCGGGTGCGTTGCGGATCTCGCAGGCGCGTTGCCGCTGCGCGGGCGGGCGCTCGGGAGGCCCCGATGCATCACGGCCGCCGGCGTCTCGCTAGAAGGTGTACTCGAGCGCGACCGTCGGGATGAAGTCGGCCCTGAGCCCCTCGTCGTTCAGCGGCATCAGGAAGTTGACGGAGGCGACGCCGCTGCCGGCGAACAGCCACCGTAGACCGAGCGCCACGTCGTAGATGTCGTTGCGCTCGATCTGGAAGAAGAACGGGGTCTCGATCTGGTCGGTCAACGGTGCCAGCTCGTTCCGCCCGAGGAAGATCACCTGTCCGTGGAGCGGCCCGGCGACGTGTCCGGTGCCGCCGACCGCCCAGCGGAAGACGCTCCGGTCGACGTCGTCGGCGTCGATGTCCATCCCCAGGTTGAGCAACGGCTCGAAGCGGCCCCACAGCACCCGCGACAGGACGAGCGTCGGCTGCACCCGCGTCGTGCCGGTGCCCTGCAGGTCGTCGGCATCGCCCGTCGGCAGGCTGAGACCGAGGGCCGCGGCGACGCTCACGGGCCGGTCGCGCAGCAGGATGTACTTCGCCCGCAGCAGCAGGTCGCCGACCCCGACCGAGGACGCCGAGGAGGACTCGTCGCGCTGCATCGCCGCGGGGCTTCCCTCCGGCAGGGAGAACTGCGGGAGGCGTGGATCGGGGCGCTCCGTCATCACCGACGCGCGCAGGAACGTGCGCAGGAGCGGCAGGCTCACGTTGACGTCGAGGTCCGCGGTGACGCCGTAGGTGACGCTCGGGGTCACGATCTGCGCCTCGACGTCGAGGTCGGCGAGGACCCGCACCGGCAGGACGTTCGTCCGGCGACCATCCCTGAGCTCGACTCCTTCGGGTACCCGCTCGAAGACGAACCGTCCGTCGATGATCGGCTCGTTGACGAGCGAGCCGAGATCCTGGCCGTCGATCGAGGTCAGGCGCACGTAGGAGTAGCCGAGCGCGACGTCGACGCGGCGCTCGCCGATCGTCTCCGCGCGCTCGCCGATGATCGGACCGAGGACGCCGGTCTGGCGGTCGAACGTGTCCGTCGCCGGGTTGAAGGTGTACGTGACGCTCGAGCTCGCAGAAGCGACGGGATAGGTCGACGCGACCGAGTTCGCCAGCGCGCGGCCCACGGGCTCGAGCTCGAGACCGGCAAGCGTCCCCGAGCGGAACACGTCGGTCAGGCTGCGCGCCGCCGCGGGCGCGCGGTCGATCGAGACCACGGCGAGCAGCGCCGCGAAGCCCGCGGTCGCGCCCGACCCGGACACGTGCGCCAGCGCCGCCGCGAGCAGCCGCCTCACAACACGCTCATCCGAGACGTGGCTCGCAAAGGAAAACTCCTAGGGCCGGGCAACGAGGTCGTCGGAATCCAGTGGCTGACGGACGATTGCAGCGCGCTGCGAACGCTGTCAAGACGAAGCTGCATCGTGCTATGGGCTGCGTGTGGCACGGCATCCGCGCCGTGACCACACGCCGCGGGAACCATGGCCGAGCCTACGGGCGACAACTACGCGCGCCGTGTGTCGGCGGTCCTGATGGCCGACGCGATCGGCTTCAGCACGCTGATGGGCCTCGACGACGAGGGCACGATGCGCGCGCTGTGCCGCACGCAGGCGATCGTCCGCGACTCCGCCGCGCGCCACGACGGCCGCGCCGATCCCATCGCGGGCGATGCGATGCTGTGCACGTTCCACAGCGTCGTCTCGGCGGTCGATGCGGCGCTCGACGCCCTCGAGCGGCTCGCGGCGGAGCGCGGGGAGCCGCGCCTCGACATGCGCCTCGGCGTGCACTTCGGGGACGTCCTGGTCGCGGCCGACGGCTCGTCCTTCGGCGACGCGATCAACGTCGCCGGCCGCCTGATGGCGCTCGCGCGCCCGGGGACGGTGTGCATCTCCGAGGGGGTCTACCGCACCATCCGGGCGAGGAAGGACGTCGTCTTCGAGGACCTGGGCCGCCAGCGGCTGAAGAACATCTCCGACCCGTTGCGCGCGTTCCTGGTCGTTCCCGCGAGAGGAGCCGCACGCGTCGGGCGCTCCGTCCGCCGTCGCACGGTGCTCGCCGCCTCCGTCGCCGCCGCGATGGCCGTCGCGGTGGCCGGGGCGCTCGCCTATCGCCGCCGGGGCGCGCAGGAGTCGCTTTCGGACGGCGTCGCACGGGTGGCGGCGCAGGACGGCGGCGGCTCGCCTCCCGCCGGCGTGGCCGACGTCGAGACGGCGCTCGGCGTCATGCTGTTCAAGTCGCCACGCGACGATCCGGCGCAGCGCTGGATGGGCGAGGCGCTGCGCGACGGGCTCAACACACAGCTCGCCGAGCTCAAGCGCGTCAAGGTCTACTCGCGCGAGTTCCTCGACTTCCTCGTCACCCGCCAGGGCCTGACCGAGATCGAGGCCGCGACCAAGCTCGGCATCCGCAAGATGGTGTCGGGCAGCGTCGTCACCGTCGACGAGACGGTGCGCATCGAGACGCACGTGGTCGACGTGGCGTCCGGCGTGCTCGAAGCGTCCTACAGCACCGTGGGACGGGTGCAGGAGTTCCTCGCGCTGCAGGACCAGGTCGCCCTCGGCGTCATCAAGCGGCTCGGGCTGCCGCTGAGCGACGAGGAGGAGAAGGCGCTTCTCGCCCGCAAGAGCAACGACGTCCACGCGCTGAAGCTCCTGCTCGAGGCCGAGGGCTCGAGCGCGAGCGCACCGCCCGGGCCGGGGTCGTGGCTGGCGCCGTCGCTGCCGCGGAGCTGGCCGCTTTCGAGCTCGGTCGCGCTGGCCGCCGACGCGCCGCTCGCCGAAGCGCAGGCGCTCGCCGTGCTGGAGCGCTACCGGCGCGCCCTCGAGGGACGGAGCGTCGCCGAGATCGCGGCCGTCTACGCCGAGTTCCCCGACGAGCAGCAGGCGGCGCAGCAGCGCTACTTCGAGAACGCGCGGGACCTCAAGGTGGCGATCGAGAACGTCGACATCGCCGTCGTCGGCGACGAGGCGGTGGTGAGCTTCACCCGCACCGACGACTTCGTCGACCAGGGCACCGGGCGACCCATGCACGTCGTCGTGCGGCTGACGAAGGTCGTGAAGCAGAGCGACGGCGCCTGGAAGCTGTCGTCGGTGAAGTGACTCAGCGACCGGTACGGCCGATGGCGCCCGTGCGCGAGAAGGCGACCGGGCCCGCGAGCTCGGCTGCGGACGGCACGCCGATCTCGCCCCCGCGCAAGGGCGTCAGCAGACGCAAGCCCGACCCGTCCGGGCGAATGGCGAACACCCCCTCGCCGAACGGGGTTCGGCGGTTCGCGAGGTCGCACGTCGAGACGAACAGCACGCTCTTCGTGACGACGTCCTGACCGAGGATCTGGAAGTCGCAGCTCGGCGGCTCGAGGTTGCAGCCCTCCGCCGTCTCGGGACCGTGGGTGAGCTGCAGCAGCTCGGCTCCGGTGACGTCGATCGAGAAGAGCTGGCAGCTCTTCTCGGGATTGGTTCCGAGGCGGTTCGTCGAGGCATTGAGGAACACGTGCTCGCCGTCGACGCTGAGGGCGCCCGCGCGGGTGTCGCCGCGCCTGAAGTTCGTCAGCTCGAGGTAGCTGCTCTCGGCGTCGAACCAGAGCACCTCCCGAACGAGGTCGGTGTTCGGCGGGTACTCCGCCACCTCGGGCGCGATGCTGAAGGTGAACGTCTGGGTTCCCGCGCGCCCGCCGCTGATGTGGAATCCGTCGCCCAGATCGCCGCCGGACGGAGACAGAGCGCCGAGCTCGATCTTCTGCGGTGGCGAGGCGTCGAGGGAGACGAGATACGGCGTCGCGCCGGCGACGGTGCGGGTCCGGTAGAGGACGGTGTCGTCGTCGATGAAGCCGAACGAGACGACGGACGGCTGCAGCGGGAAGTCGGGGGCCGGGTCGAGATGCTCGAGCTGCGTCAGAGCTCTCCTTGCGCCCGTGTCGAGGTCGACCGCCACGACCTGAAGGGCGTGGTTCCCCGACGGATCCGGGCCGAGATCGGTGAAGCTCACGTGTCGGCCGTCGGGGCTGATGCCGAAGGTGTCCTGGCTCGAGACGTCGCACATGGCGGCGTTGGTGGTCGCCTTGCCGGCGCGGAAGGACGCCTCCCGGCTCGCCGCACCGAGTCGACGACGACCCGTCCCGTCCGCGCGCACGTGGAAGATCCCCTCCTCCTCCGGCGGGAGGAAGCGGTCCGCGCCGTAGGCCGAGAAGTCGTCCGTCTTCTCGAACACCACGGCCGAGCCGTCCGGCGTCACCGCGAGGCGCTGGTAGACGCCGACCATGACCCCGTTGCTGCCGTCGCGTGCCACACCGTAGAAGGCGCACACGCTGAGGTCCCGGACGGCACCCACGCAGTGGGGCTCGATCGGCCCCGGCAGCGGGTGCGCCGGCAGCCCTTCCGCCGCGAACGCGTCCACGGTGACGAGCGCTCCGCTCTCGGTGCCGTCGTCGCGCAGCACCCGCACCTCCTGCCGGATGGCGAACGTCCGGCCGTCCGGATCGTCGCGACACTCGTTGTACACGTAGGCGACCGTGCGGAACGCCGCGGGGCCGCTCGGCGCGTCCGACCCGCCGCCACCTCCCCCGCCGCAGGCGACGACGAGCATGGCCGGCAGCAACGTCCACCTAGGGTGTCTCCCCCAGGGGTGGACCGACATGCCGCCTCGACGGGTCATGCGCGCGGCGCGGACGAGGAGGGATTGCCGCAGCCCGCTGGCGATGTCAAGCAATCGTTCGCAGAGTGGGCTTCTCGACGGTGATGGATTCGCCGAGCGCGCCCGCGCTAAGACACGCGAGTCGCACGCGCGACCTAGCGGGGTGAGGGCCACGGGTACGCCGCCGGAGACGGATCGGGAAGCGGATCGCTTGACGCCCGGGAGCGCAGCCCGCCTGCGCCTGCTCTACGAGCTCAGCTGCGCCTTCGCCGAGCGCATCGATCTGACGGAGCTGATGCCGCTCGTCATCGCCAAATGTCGCGAGACGCTCCGCTCCGACGGCGCCTCGATCCTGCTGCTCGACGTCGAGCGCGGCGAGCTCTTCTTCCCGTACGTCGCGCACGAGGACTTCGGCGCGGCCGAGCGCCTGCTCGAGCTGCGCTTTTCCGCTCGTCACGGGATCGCCGGACGCGTGCTGGAGGGCGGCAGGGCGGAGCGCGTCGACGACGTCCAGTCCGACCCTCGCTTCCTGCGGACGGCCGACGAGATGACGGGCACCACCACGCGCAACATGATCGCCGCGCCGCTCAAGCATCGCGACGCGACGATCGGCGTCATCGAGGTCATCAACCGCCGGGGCGGTGGGACGTTCTCCGACGACGACCTCGCGTTCCTCGAGACGCTGGCCGCGAGCATCGCCGTCGCGGTGGAGAACGCACGCACCTACGCGCGCCTGAAGCAGACCGAGGAGCAGCTGCGGACGCGCGTCGGGGTGCTGCAGAGCGAGCTCGCCGGCGTCGAGCTGCAGGGTGAGATCGTCGGCACGAGCCCCGCGATGGCCAAGGTGTTCCGCCTGATGGCGAGCGCCTCGGCCTCGTCGATCACGGTGCTGGTGACGGGGGAGACCGGCACCGGCAAGGAGCTGGTCGCCCGGGCGATCCATCGGGCGAGCACGCGCGCCGACGGACCGTTCATCGCCGTCAACTGCGCCGCGCTCCCGGAATCGCTCCTCGAGAGCGAGCTCTTCGGGCACCCGGCGCGCCACGCGCCGCCGTGGACACGACGCCGGCGCCCGACGACGCGACCCCGCGGGTGGTGGTCGATCCGATCGCGATCGGCCCGCTGCGCGAAGCGCGGGCCGCGTTCGAGAAGCTCTACATCGCGGAGGCGCTGCGCCAGCACGGCGGCAACGTGTCCCGGACCGCGCGGCTCCTCGGCGTGTCGCGCTTCATGCTGCAGAAGAAGGTCAAGGACTACGCGCTGCGCTGAAGCGCGAGGGAGTCACACCTCGTAGCCCAGCGTGCGCGCCACGCCCTCGACGTGCGCGCGTACCGCCCGGCGGTCCTCCTCGCTCCACTCGGACGGCGTCGGGAAGCTGCCGCGCTGCGCCGCGTTCATCTTGCGGCCCAGCACCTCCTCGACGAGCTCGCTCGCCGGGAAGTCGACGCCGACGAACGCGAAGATGCGGCGCAGCGTCGCCTCGTCGCCCGCGAACAGCAGGTCGGCGCGCAGGTCGAGCGCGCGCTCGGGCGGCAGCGTCGTCATGAACGCCCTCGCCTCCTCGTTGATCCGCGCCCAGAACCAGCCGCACTTCTCGAGCCGCGGCAGGGCGTCCCACTGCGCCGCGAGCGGCTCGCCGGGGCGCGGCCGCACCCGCGCGAAGTCCCAGTTGTGGCTCTCGTAGTAGCCGCGACGCATGGCCGAGCGCACCACCTCGTAGGGATGGCGGTGCAGGTGGATGAACTTGCTCGCCGGAAAGCACGCGGCGAGCACCGGCGCGAGGTACGTCAGGCGATTGTTGGTCTCGACGTAGATCTTGCCGCGGCGGTTCGCCTCGCAGACGAGGTCGTCGCGCGCCGCGTAGACAGCCTCGCGCCACTTGGCGCTCGCGGCGAGGTCGCCGCCCTCGAGGTAGGCGTCGAACGACGCCTTGACGAGACGCGGGAACGGCTCGTGCTCGGACACCACGGCCGGCGACAGCGCGAGCAGCGCGGTCAGCGTCTGGCTGCCGACGCGTCCGGTCGAGAGCACGAACACCGCCGGACAGTCACGCCAGCCGCGCGCGTACGCCTCCGAGAGCCGCGCGACGTAGGGCGGCCGGGCCTCGGCCTCGCCCGTCAGCAGCCGGTCGATCCTGCCCTTCACGCGGGTGAGACCCCGCTGGGTCGCCTGCAGCGCCTGCCTCTTCAAGCTCGACATCCTCGCGTCCTCGCCCGCGCACGGACACCACGTCGCGCGCAGCGGCGAGGCTTTAGCCGATCGCGCCCCGTACATCGACCGGCTTCGCGCCGCACTGCAGCCGGCGGCCCGTGCGCGCCGAGGTCTTGCCTCGGCCGCGGCCCTCAGGCGAAGATACGGCGAAGATGGCGACGACCGAGCTTCCCGGCCGCGGGACCGCGCAGAGCCCGCCGAACCGCTTCGAGCAGCTCCACTTCGAGCCCGATCCGGACCTCGAGCCCGATCCCGGCGAGGAGCGAGCGCCCGAGCCGACGCGCTACTACCGCGACGCCTCGCGCTCGATCCTCGCCGAGAACTCGAGCCCCGACGTCGGCTTCCGCTGGAGCGTGAACCCCTATCGCGGCTGCGAGCACGGCTGCGTCTACTGCTACGCCCGGCCGAGCCACGAGTACCTCGGCTGGAGCGCCGGGCTCGACTTCGAGCGCCGCCTGCTGGTCAAGACGGACGCGCCGCAGCTCCTGCGCCGCGCGCTCGCCGCGCCGCGCTGGCAGCCCGACGTGATCGCGCTCTCGGGAAACACCGATTGCTACCAGCCGATCGAGCGCCGCCTGCGCTTGACGCGCGGCGTGCTCGAGGTGCTGCACGAGCTCCGCAACCCGGTCGGCGTGATCACCAAGTCGGCGCTGGTCGCGCGCGACGTCGACCTGCTCGCGGGCCTCGCCGAGCACGGGGCCGTCCACGTACGCGTCTCCGTGACCACGCTCGACCCCGAGCTCGCGCGGCGCATGGAGCCGCGCGCCGCGACGCCCGAGCGGCGGCTCGACGCGGTCGCGCGTCTCGCCGCGGCCGGCGTCCCGGTCGGCGTCATGGCGGCGCCGATCATCCCGGGGCTGAACGACGCCGAGATCCCGCGCATCCTCGAGGCCGCGGCGGCCGCCGGCGCGAGGAACGCGTCGTGGGTGCTGCTGCGCCTCGCCGCACCGCTCGACGAGCTGTTCACCCACTGGCTCGCCAAGCACTACCCCGAGCGGCGCGACAAGGTGCTGCACCGCATCCGCGAGACCCGCGCCGGCCGACTGTCCGACTCGACCTTCGGCAAGCGCATGCGCGGCGAGGGCGAGTACGCGCGGCAGATCGCGGCGCTGTTCGAGGCGAGCGCGCGCAAGAACGGGCTCGCGGAGCCGCTGCCGCCGCTCGTCACGTCGGCCTTCCGCAGGCCGTCGCAGCGGGGCGAGCAGCTCTCGCTGCTCTAGAAGCCTAGCGCGGGGCGGGCGGCGCGAGGAAGACGACCTCGTACACCGTGCGCCCCGCGGCGTCGGTCACGGGCCACGACGTCGCCCAGCGCGGCGGCAGCGTCGCGGCGAGCGCGAGGACGCGCTCGCGTGCCCGGCGCATCATCGTCTCGGCAGGCGGGTGGAGGACGACGGCTACGGGGCGACGGTGGCGCACCGCCTCCGCGAGCTCACCGGTCGCGAAATCCGCGTCGGCGCTCTGCTGCAGCACCGCGTACAGGTTGCGGTAGCGCGGTCGCAGCGCCGGCGGTGCGAGCGCGAAGAGCTGGTTGTGCAGCCCCCAGTCCGCAGACACGACGAGATCGGGGTCGAGGCGCTGCAGGTCGCGCGCGAGGCCGTAGATCGCCGTGCTGGCCCACGGCTGGATGGCGCCGCGGTCGCCGAGCTGCGCGAGATAGGCCGCGTCGAAGCGCACCTGCCCCGCGACGAACGCGCCCGCCAGCACGGTCGCGGCGAGCGCAGCGCAGCGCCGCAGCGCCCTCGGCACGGAGGCGACCAGCGCCGCGCCTGCGGCGATCAATGCGAACGCCGGCCACGGGTGCAGCATCGCGGCGTGGTGCGGGCCGTTTGCGTGCGGTGTCGCGACGAGCTGCGCGAGCAGCAGCGCGCCGAGCACGGCGAAGAAGACGGCCAGCCGGGCGAGGCGGCGCGCCTCGGGCTGCGGACGGCGGTGGACCACCGACGCCGCCGTGCAGGAAACGGCGACGGCGAGGCCGACCGCTCCGAGCGCCGCCCACTCCGGACGCGACGGCGGAGCGCCGCGGAAGACGAGCCCCCACCACGCGGTGCCGTCGAGCGTCGCGCGCACGAGCGGCAGCATGGTGCGCGCGCGCTCCGCGAGCGTCGCCGTCGGGAAATCGCCTGCCGGACCCGGCCCGCGCAGCAGCGGCAGGATCACCTCGAGGACGACGAGGACGAGCGCGCCGGCGCCGGCTGCGACGGGCAGCCATGCGCCGCGTCCCGACGCCCGCAGCGCACCCCGGAGCCGCCGCGGCTCGACCAGCAGCACCGCGCCCGCGAGCGCGAGCACGAACCAGACGAAGTTGAGCTTGTCGAAGACGCCGAGCGCGAGCAGCGCGAGGATTCCCCACATGCGAGCGGCCGACGGCCTTTCGAGCCAGGCGAGGAGCAGCGACAGCGAGCCCGCTTTCAGCAGGCCGGCGAGGACCACCGGGCCGTAGTCGACGCGCGCCGTCGTCAAGAACAACGGATCGGTCACCAGCACGACGGTCGTCAGCAAGCCCGCAGGCCGCCCGAACAGGCGCTCGGCGAGGAGAGACAGGACGAGGATCGTCGCCGCGACGACGAGCAGCGACGGCACGCGCAGCGTCGCGGGGGACACGCCGAACAGCGCGAACACCGGCGCGTGCAGCCACGCCTTCAGCGCGCCGACGTACGCCATCAGCATGACCGGCACGCCGAGCAGCCGCGCATGCACGAAGTTCCCGTCGACGTCCCCGAGCGCCGCGTTGACGAACAGAACCTCGTCGTAGAGTGGCCCGGGGCGCGAGATCCGGTGCACGGCCGCGGCGGTGAACGCCACCAGCAACGCCGCGCGCAGGAGGCTCGTGCGGCGACCACGGAGCGAGTCGGGCGTGCTCTCCACCTCCACGCCTCTAGGGACGCCGCGTTCGGTCCTCCGTTACGAGCGTTGCGCGGTCGCGACGACGGCGATCGATCCGGATGGGACGTACACGCGGCGCGCGTCACCGCCCGCACCGCGAGCGAGGCGCTCGAGGATCGACGCGAGGCGCGGATGCCCGCGCGCCACGCGTGCCGCGAGAAAGTCGAGCCGCGCGTACTGTCCGGCGGCGCTCATGCTCTCGACGCGAAAGCCGTGACCCTCGAGCGCGCGGCGCAGCGTGTCGCGCGAGTAGAGGATCACGTGCTCGGGGAACTTGAGCGACACCCAGTTGTCGCGCTGCACGCGCGCGAGCCAGCTCCGCACGTTCGGCGTCACCGCGAACAGCGCACCGCCCGGACGCAGCACGCGGCGGATCTTGTCGAGCGCGGCGCCCGGCTCGGGCAGGTGCTCGAGGCAGTCCTGCAGGCTGACGACGTCGAAGTAGCGCTGCGGCAGCTCGACCGACTCGATCGCCCCCACCACCACGCGGTGCGCGGGCGACACCTGGCGCGCCGCCGCCTCGCTCACCTCGACGACCCAGCGCTCCGCGAAGCGGCCGGCCGCGGCGTCGGCGAGGTAGCCGTAGCCCGCCCCGACGTCGAGCAGCCGTCCCGCGCCGACGTGCCGCTCGACCAGGGCGAGCCGGCGGCGGAAGGTGTCGCGGTGGTCCTCCGCCATCGCGGCGTAGTCCGCATAGCCGCCCCCGCACGCGTCCCCGCTCGCGAAGTAGCCGTGGTCGTACAGCGCCGCGAGCGCGGCGCGGGTCGGCATCGGGTTCAGGTACCACAGGCCGCAGGCCGAGCACTCGACCATGCGGAAGCCCGCGTGCGCGACGCGCGGCACGAACTCCGTCGCACGGCACAGCGGGCACGGCGTCGGCTCCGACTCGAGCGCCGGGAAGTCGTACGCGTGACGGCGCAGGCTGCGCCGTACGTGCAGCAGATCGCGCAGCATGCGCGCGCTGTCGCGCACCAGCTCGATGCGCGAGTCGTCGTCGTGGGTCAGGCGCACCGGAAAGCGCTCGACCCGGAGGCCGTTCGCGAGCGCCGCGGCGAGCAGCTCGAAGTCGAAGCCGAAGCCGTCGACCGTGCGCATCGCGAACAGCGCCCGCGCGACGTCGGTGCGGAACGCCTTCAGGCCGCACTGCGAGTCGCGAAACGGCAGGCGGATCGCGAGCCGCGTCAGGAGCGAGAGCGACCGGCCGGAGATCCAGCGCATCGCGCCGTAGCCGCGGTTCACCTCGGACTCCGCCAGGTCGCGCGAGCCGATCGCGACGTCGCAGCGCCCGGCTTCGAGCGCGGCGAGCATCGGACGCAGCGAGTCGAGGTCGTACGGCGAGTCGGCGTCGGTGAACGCGACCAGCGGGTGGCGCGCCGTCGCGACGCCGGCCGCCACCGCGACGCCCTTGCCGCGGTTGCGCCCGAGGCGCACGACGCGCACCGCCAGCGCGCCCGACGCCCGCTCGGCGATCGCCGCGGTGTCGTCGCGGCTGCCGTCGTCGACCACGATGACCTCCGCCGGCGACGCGACCCGCGGCAGCGCGCGGGCGAGCGTGGCGAGCGTCGCGGGCAGGCGCGACGCCTCGTCGT
This sequence comes from Thermodesulfobacteriota bacterium, assembly GCA_040755575.1. Taxonomy (GTDB): domain Bacteria; phylum Desulfobacterota; class Binatia; order UBA12015; family UBA12015; genus DATCMB01. The sequence goes on along the minus strand of JBFMAS010000529.1, from coordinate 8,185 downwards.
ACGCGGGGATGACGAGGGACAGCGCGCTCATTCGCCCCGCTTCACCCCGAGCGTCGGCGACGCCTTGTCCGCCCCGCCGGCGCCGCGGCGCACCGCCCCGACCCCGTAGCGGTCGGTGATCGCGTCGAGCGCCCTGTTGAGCTCCCTCGTCCGTGTCGACCCGAACATCGCCACCTGTGTACCAATGGACGCCGCCGCCGGCCCGATCCCCGCGACGGCGACGCCGACCAGGCGCACCGGCAGCGGCAGGTCGCCGCGCGCGAGCAGCTCCCGGGCGGTGCGCGCGATGAGCGCGCCGTCGTCGGTCGGCGCGGGCAGCGTCGTCTGCCGGGTGTAGAGGCGGTACTTGCCGGGCAGCGCGAGCTTCTCGGTCGACTTGACCTTGAGGCGCACGACGCTGCCCAGGACGCCGTCGCGCCGCAGCCGGCGCGCGACCGCCTCGGCGTGCTGCCCGATCGCGTCGCCGAGCGTGCGCAGGTCCGTGACGTCCTTCGCGAAGGTGTTCTCCTCGCCGTACGAGCGAGCGTCGCGGTCGGGCTCGACGGCGCGCGCGTCCTCGCCGCGCGCGAGCCGCCAGAGGCGCTCGAGCTGCGCGGGCGAGCAGCCGCTGCCCCGCGCCGCGCGCTCGGCGAGCTGCGCGACGTCGAGGCGCGCGAGGTCGCCGATCGTGTGCAGGCCGATCTCCGCGAGCGCCTTCTCGGTGACGACGCCGACGCCCCAGAGACGCGAGATCGGCAGCGGCGCGAGGAACGCTCCCACGTCCCCGGCACGCACCTCGAGGAGCCCGTCGGGCTTCGACAGGTCGCTGGCGATCTTGGCGACCATCTTGACGGGAGCGATCCCGACCGAGACGCGAAGCCCCGTCTCGCGCAGCACGTCGTCCTTGAGGCGCTGCCCGACCTCGAGCGGCTCGGCCGCGAGCGCGCGCAGGCAGGTCGTGACGTCGATGAATGCCTCGTCGAGCGACAGCGGCTCGACGTCGGGCGAGTAGCGCGCGAAGATGGCGAAGATCCTCTTCGACTCGCGGCCGTACTTGGCCATGTCGCCCGGCAGGAAGACGAGGTCCTTGCAGCGGCGCAGCGCCTCGACCGACGCCATCGCTGAGTGGATGCCGAAGCGGCGCGCCTCGTACGATGCCGCCGCGACCACGCCGCGCGGCGGCCGGCCGCCGACCACCAGCGGACGCCCGCGCAGCTCCGGGCGGTCGCGCTGCTCGATCGCGGCGTAGAAGGCGTCCATGTCGGCGTGCAGGATCACGCGCGTCATGCGTGCATTTTGTACGTCGGGCGAGGTGCTGCTGCTAGCTTGCTGGCTCGCTGGCTGGCTGGCTCGCTCGCTTGGACCGGACGCTGGTGCGCGCGGGACAGGGCGGTCTGCGTCGCGCGCACGCCGTCCCGGACGGGAGGGGAAGGGAAGGAAGGGAACCCACCGCCACCTCGCGCACCGCGCCCTGCCGGCGGCGACGCGGCGAGCTCGAAGGTGGCGGTGCGAACCACGATGCGGGGCGGCCCGCTCCCGCCGCGGGCCGCTGGGGCGGACCCCTTTCGTCCCGGCGCGTGCGCCGCGGCTGGTGCGTTCGCTTGCCGACAGCCGTGCCCGCGCGGGAGCGTGTAGCGACCGCGCGGCGCGCCGGCGTAGCCATCGAGGCGACAGAGCGCGCACGCCGCCACGGGTACGGCGCGGTGGGCGAGGTGGCGGTGGGGCTCCGCGCGCGGGGCATGCTTGACGCGGGCGGCGGGAGGCGTCGATACAGTCCCCCGCTTCTGCACCGCGCCTCATGCTGATACCGTCGGCGTCATGCTCACCGCCGCCCTCGCCCCGGCTTTCGCCCGCCTGCGCCTCGACCAGCTCGATCCCGCCGACCTCTCGCAGCTCGTACGCACGGTGCGCGCGTTCCTGTTCGAGACCGACCGCACGATGCGCATCCACGCGCTCGTCCTGCGGCTCGTCGCCGTATACCGCGCACAGGCGTTCGTCGCGCCGGTGCTGCCGACGCGGGCGAACCGCGCGCTGCTCGAGCTGCTGCACGAGCGCGGGGCGGAGGACGTCCGGGAGACGGTGGTGGCCCTGCACGGCGCCCTGCTGAAGGTGGCGCAGCTCCTGTCGACGCGCGGCGACCTCCTGCCCGAGCCTTACACGCGCGCGCTGGCACCGCTGCAGGACCGCGTCCCGCCGCGCCCGTTCGCCGAGATCCGGGCGACGCTGGAGGCGGAGCTCGGCGAGCGGCTGCACGCGTTCTCCTGGATCGACGACGAGCCGCTCGCCGCGGCCTCGATCGCGCAGGTGCACCGGGCGCGGCTCGCCTGCGGCCGCGAGGTGGCGGTGAAGGTGCAGTACCGGCGCGCGCGGCGCCTGCTGCGCGCCGACCTCGCCGCCCTGGTGCGCGGCGCCTGGCTGATGGACCAGGCGTTCCCGCCGAGCCGGCAGGCGCCGCTCGCCGAGGAGCTCGCGAGCCACATCGCGCGCGAGGTCGACTTCGTCTCCGAGGCCGAGGCGGCGGCGCGCATGCGGGAGCAGTTCGCGGACGACGCGGTCCCCGGCGTACGCGTACCCGAGGTGCTCCCCGACTTGTCGACGGCGAAGGTGCTGACGATGGAGTACGTCGCCGGCGAGCGGCTCGGGGACGTGCTCGAGAGGCTGCGCGACGCGGGCGACGTGGCGGCGACCGAGCAGCTCCTGACGCGGCTCGTGCAGGCGTACTGCCACCAGATCGCACGCTGCGGCTTCTTCCAGGCCGACCCGCACCCCGGCAACTTCCTGGTCGAGCCGGACGGAGGCCTCGCGCTGATCGACTTCGGCTGCTGCAAGGAGTTCTCGGACGAGCGCCGCACCGCGTTCCTGAACCTCGGCTCCGCGCTGCTGATGGGACACGAGCCGACGATCCGTCACTGGTTCCGCGAGGCGGGCTTCGCGACGGCCGGCGCGGAGGCCGAGGAGCGGCTCAGCCGGATCGCCGCGTTCCTGACGCGGCAGATGTCGACGGGACGGTTCGATCACGACCTCACGCCGGAGCAGGCGTTCGCCGACTTCGTCGCCAACCTCGGCATCCACCCGCCGACCGACGCGGCGCTGCTCGGCCGCGTGTTCATGGCGCTTGGCGGCCTGCTGCGGACGTATGCGCCGCGCCTCAACCTGGTCGCGATCGTCGCGCCGTTCGTCGTGGCCGCCGCGCTGCGGTCGGCCGCACCTCCGACGCCGCCGGCGAGACCCTGACGTCCCGCGCTCAGATCTTCGGCCAGCGCGGCGGCCGCTTCTCGACGAACGCGCTGAAGCCCTCGCGACACTCCTCGCCGGCCAGCGAGTCCTGGAACATGCCGAGGTCGAGCGGCGGCAGGTTGCGGTTGATGTCGCGCTTGAGCGCGCGCCGCGCGGCGGGACCGGTGAGGCGGACCTGCTCGATGGTCTCGGCGACGGCGGCGTCGAGCTGGTCGTGCGGCACGACGCGCGACACCAGCCCCATGTCGTAGGCGTCCTGCGCGCTGAAGTACTGCGCCGTGTAGAGCAGGTACTTGGCGCGCGCGACGCCGATCCGCGGCGCGAGCCGCGCGCCGAGGTAGCAGTCGGCGACGCCGCGCAGCAGCTCGGGCACGCGGAACCTCGCCCGGTCCGACGCGATCGACAGGTCGCTCATGATCGTCATCACCAGCCCGCCGCCCTGGCACATGCCGTTGATGCGCATCATGACGAGCTTCGGGCAGCGCTCGAGCTGGACGAACGGGGTCAGGTCGGGACCGTCGGTGAAGCGGTCGAGCGCCCCCCCGCCCTCGTGCTGGCCGCCCATCTCGCCGCCGACGCAGAAGTAGTCGCCGGTGCCCGTGATCACGACGAGGTCGATCTCGGGGTCGCGCTCGGCGACGACGCACGCCTTCTTGATGCCGTGGTACATCTCGATGGTGAGCGCGTTGCGCCGGTCCGGCCGGTCGATGCGCACCGAAAGCACGCCGTCCGCCTTGTCCGCGACCAGGTATTTCGAGTCGAGATCCACTCCTTCGGCCATGCGCCGGCGCTACCACCGGCCCTCGGCGCGCGTCAACGCCGGGCACGGCGCGGCCGCCGATCGACGCGCTTGCGCAACCCGGCGCGTTCGCAGTACGAGGGCGCGATTCGCCCGGCACGGGCGGGTGCACGCGGCTACCCCAGGGATGGACTTCGATCTGAGCGATTCCGAGCGGCGCTTCCGCGACGAGCTGCGCGCCTGGCTCGACGCGAACCTGCCCGCCGAGTGGCGCAGCGTCCACCCGAAGGAGCCGTGGACGGCCGCACGGCGCGAGCTCGCGCGGCGCTGGCAGGCGCGCCTCGCCGACGGCCGCTACGTCGCCCTCGACTGGCCCGTCGAGCACGGCGGCCGCGACGCGACGCTCGGCGAGCGCATCATCGTGCAGACGGAGCTGATCCGCGCCCGCGCGCCGCGCATCATCGGCCACGTCGGGCTCGACCTCGTCGGCCCCGCGCTGATCGCGCACGGCAGCGAGGTGCAGAAGAAGCGCTGGCTCGAGAGGATCCGCACCGCCGACGAGCTCTGGTGCCAGGGCTTCTCGGAGCCCGGCGCGGGCTCCGACCTCGGCGGGCTGCGCACGCGTGCCGTGCTCGACGGCGACCACTGGGTGGTCTCGGGGCAGAAGGTGTGGACGAGCGTCGCCGAGGTCGCCGACTGGTGCTTGCTGCTCGCGCGCACGGACCCCGACGCGAAGAAGCACGCCGGCATCTCGGCGCTGCTCGTCGACATGAAGCAGCCCGGCATCGAGGTGCGGCCGCTGCGCCAGATGACGGGCGAGGCCGAGTTCAACGAGGTCTTCTTCGACGGCGTGCGCGTGCCGCGCGAGAACGTCGTCGGCAACCCGGGCGACGGCTGGAAGATCGCGATGGGCATCCTCGCGCACGAGCGCGGGCCGATGTGGGCCTTCATGTTCCACGGCTACATGACCGAGGACCTGAGCCAGCTGCTCGATCTCGCCCGGCGCCGCCGTCTGACGGACGACCCGCTCGTCCGACAGCGCATCGCGCGCGCACACGTCGACCTCGAGATCATGCGTCTGCTCGGCTGCCGCAGCCTCACCGCCGAGTCGCGCGGCGAGCCGATCGGCCCGAAGACCTCGCTCGAGAAGCTCTTCGGCAGCGAGCTGTCGCAGCGCGTGCGCGAGCTCGCGATGGAGCTGCTCGGCCCGAGCGCGGCGCTCGGCATGGACGACGCGCGCGCCGAGTGGGACGGCCGCTGGCTGCGCTTCTACCTGTTCTCCCGTGCCGACACGATCATGGGCGGCACCTCCGAGATCCAACGCACCGTCATCGCACACCAGCTCCTGGGCCTGCCGCGCTAGCCGTCGCGGCCGAGACACCTGCACCACCGACACGAGGACTCACATGACCACCAGCTACCGCCTCCGGGTCCGCCAGCCGGCCTTCCTCGTCCTCGCGCTGCTCGCGATCGCGGCTCCGCCGGGCGCGCACGCGCAGACCTCCTTCGTCAACTTCGAGTCCGGCCAGGTCCGCCCTCTCGCGATGTCGCCCGACGGCACGCGGCTGTTCGCGGTGAACACGCCGGACAACCGGCTCGAGGTCTTCTCGATCGGTGCGGGCGGCGCGCTGACGCACACCGCCGCCGTGCCGGTCGGCCTCGAGCCCGTCGCCGTCGCGGCGCGCAGCGACGGCGAGGTCTGGGTCGTCAATCATCTGTCGGACTCGATCAGCATCGTCGACGTCGGCTCGAGCCCGCCGCGCGTCGTCCGGACGCTGCTGGTCGGCGACGAGCCGCGGGACATCGTCTTCGCCGGCCCGGGCGGCAACCGCGCCTTCGTCACGACCGCACACCGCGGCCAGAACACCAGCATCAACCACGCGGTCGACCTGATCACCGCGGGCCAGGGCCGCGCCGACGTCTGGGTGTTCGACGCGCTGAACCTGGGATCGTCCCTGGGCGGCACGCCGCTCAACGTCGTGACGCTGTTCGGCGACACGCCGCGCGCGCTGGCGGCGAGCGCCGACGGCAGCAAGGTGTACGCGGCGGTGTACTTCTCGGGCAACCGCACGACGGTGATCTCGGAGGGCGGCGTCTGCAACGGCGGCGCGTCCGCCGCTGCGTGCGTCGAGAACGGCACCTCGGTGCCGGGGGGCCTGCCCGGACCGAACGTCAACTTCCAAGGGAGCGAGGGTCCCGAGACCGGCCTCATCGTCAAGTACAACGCCGTCGCCGGCCAGTGGCAGGACGAGCTCGGGCGCGACTGGAGCAACGCCGTCCGCTTCAACCTGCCCGACCTCGACGTGTTCGCGATCGACGCCAACGCGGCGCTGCCCGCGGAGCTGCAGAGCTGGTCGGGCGTCGGCACCGTGCTGTTCAACATGGTCGCGAGCCCGACCGACCCGGACAAGCTCTACGTGACCAACACCGAGGCGCGGAACGAGGTGCGCTTCGAGGGCCCGGGCAACAGCTCCACCACGGTGCGCGGCCACCTGCACGAGGCTCGCGTCACGGTGATCGACGGCACGAGCGTGCTTCCCCGCCACCTGAACAAGCACATCGACTACGACGTCATCCCGAGCCCGGCCGGAACGATCGAGAAGAGCCTCGCGACGCCGGTCGGCATGGCGGTGAGCGCCGACGGCCAGACGCTCTACGTCGCGGCCTTCGGCTCGAGCAAGGTCGGCGTGTTCTCGACCGCCGAGATCGACGCCGACACGTTCGTCCCCGACGAGGGCGATCACGTCGAGCTGACCGGCGGCGGACCGTCCGGCGTGGTGCTCGACGAGACGCGCGACCGCCTCTACGTGCTGACCCGCTTCGACAACTCGATCTCGGTCGTCGACACCACGACGCTCGCCGAGATCGGCCACGTGCCGGTCTACAGCCCCGAGCCGGCGGAGGTCGTCGCGGGCCGCCCGCTGCTCTACGACGCGAGCTTCAGCTCGAGCAACGGCGAGGCGTCGTGCTCGAGCTGCCACGTGTTCGGCGACCTCGATCAGCTCGCCTGGGACCTCGGCAACCCGGACGACCCGGTGACGTCGAACCCGATGAACATCAAGCTCGAGATCGGCGCGCTGACGATCGGCGACGCGGTCAACGGCGACGCGGACGTCGACGAGTTCCACCCGATGAAGGGCCCGATGACGACGCAGACGCTGCGCGGGCTCGCCAACAGCGGCCCGATGCACTGGCGCGGCGACCGCGCGAACGGCTTCTTCGGCGTCGGCACCGACGAGGCGCTGTCGTTCGACAACTTCATCGTCGCCTTCGAGGGCCTGCTCGGGCGCGAGGAGCTGATCTCGACGGCCGACATGCACGAGTTCACCGACTTCGCGTTGACCATCACGCTGCCGCCGAACCCGATCCGGGCGCTGAACAACTCGCTCACCGCCGACCAGCAGGCGGGGCGCAACTTCTACCTCGGCAGCCGGCGTGCCGACGGCCTATCGTTCGGCGACGGGCTCGGCTTCAACTGCAACGGCTGCCACACGCTCGACCCCGCGCAGGGCTTCTTCGGCACCAACGGCGACGCGAGCTTCGAGAACGAGCTGCAGATCGTCAAGGTCGCGCACCTGCGCAATTTGTACCAGAAGGTCGGCATGTTCGGGATGATGTCGGTCGACTTCCTGAACGCCGGCGACAACGGGCACAAGGGCAACCAGATCCGCGGCTTCGGCTTCCTGCACGACGGCTCGATCGACACCGTCTTCCGCTTCTTCCAGGCGACGGTGTTCAACAACAACAACGGCGTCGGCTTCGACGGGCCGAACGGCGGCAACGACAAGCGCCGGCAGATGGAGCAGTTCATGCTCGCGTTCGACACCGACCTGGCGCCGATCGTCGGCCAGCAGGTGACGCTGACGTCGAGCAACGGCGCGGTCGCGAACCCGCGCATCGACCTGCTGCTGCAGCGCGCCGCGGCGCCCTTCACCTCGAAGATCCTCGGCGGCGCGGTCACCGAGTGCGACGTCGTCGTCAAGGGCAACGTCGGCGCCCAGCCGCGCGGCTGGATGCGCACGGCAGCCGGCACGTTCAAGAGCGACAAGGCGGCCGAGCCGCAGCTCGCCGACGCCGCGCTGCGCGCGCTCGCGAGCACGGCCGGCCAGGAGCTGACCTACACCTGCGCGCCGCCGGGCTCCGGGACGCGCATGGGCATCGACCGCGACGAGGACGGGCACCTCGATGGCGACGAGCTCGACGCGGGCAGCAACCCCGCCGATCCGGGCA
>JBFMAS010000528.1:0-3507 GCA_040755575.1 Thermodesulfobacteriota bacterium | reverse complement strand
AGCCCTTCGCAGCGAAGCTCCGCGCCGCGAAGAGCCGAGGCAGCCCGTTGCGCGGCGCGAGCCAGCGCGGCGGCCCGATCAGGGGCAAGGTCGGTGAAGCTCGCCGCGTGGTCGCGGGGAATGACGAGCACATGGCCCGGGTTGACCGGGGCATTGGCCATGAACGCCACGACCTGGGAGTCACGGTGGACGACGCTCGCGGGCTCTCGGCCCGCCGCGATCCCGCAGAAGATGCAGTCGGCAGACACGCTCGGGAACCGCCTCCTCCGGTCGCCTCCAACGAGAAGGCCGGTCAGCGGCCGGTTTGCGCCGCTCGGCCCGCAGCCCACGCTACGGTCGCTGCGCGCCGGGGACCTACGAGGTCCATCGCCCGGCAGCGCCGCCGCGAGCCCGAGCACCATCGCACCCCGCGCGATCACCACCCTCCGACGCCACCCTGCTCTCGACGATCACCAGCGCATCTCCGCGGCAAGCGCCGGCAGCCTTCGCGCGACCGCCCGCTGCACGTCGCGCGGCAGCGGGCGCTGCGCCCGGAAGATCCACTCGAGGCGCAGGCGCACGTCGGGCGACGGATCGCCGAGGTGCTCGGTGGCCCGCAGCAGCACGGTCTCGGACAGCGGCAGGCGTCGTGACAGCGCGTGCGCCGCCCACAGCCGCAGCTCGGGATCGACGGAGTCGAGCGCGGCCTCGAAGCGCTCGCTCACCGCGTCCCCCGGCGGCGCGAGGCACGACACGAAGCGGATGCCCTCCGGATCGCGGAACAGCCCGCCGGGAAGATCCGCGAGCGTGAACTCGTCGCCGACGCTCTCGTGCTTCGGCACCTCGCACATCACGTCGACGACGTCGTTGGTGAGCGGCCGTCGCAGGAGCTGGCGCACGCTCTCGATCGCGAGCGCGCGGAACTCCGGCTGCGTCATCCAGCCCATGTGCACGGCGAAGTGCCCGAGCTCGAGCTTGAGCGCGGAGACGTCGAGCTGGTGCACGAGCGCGACCACGCGGTCGCGCGCGGCGCGGTCGGCCTTCACCTCCTCGAAGATGCGGCGCTCGTCCGGCGACATCTTCTCCTCGGGATGGCGGTCGATGAACACCTGGATGCTGGGCACGAACGACAGCACGTCCGGGCGCGCCACGAGGCCGCGGACGATCTCGAGCCGGCGCGCGACCGGCTGGCGCTCGTCGTACAGCGCGCAGATCAGGTCGCGGTCCGCCGCCGCCGGCTCGCCGCGGGAGAGACCCGAGGTCTCGACGAGGCTCGTTCCGGCGAACGCAGCCGCGAGCGCGCGGTTCGGCGGGCCTCCGCGCGACACCTGCTCGAGGTGGCGGCGGTAGTCGCCCACCGTGCGGAAGTACCGGTCGAGCATCGGCCCCGTGTACCGCCCGAGCGGCGCGACCGAGGAGAAGCCGTAGATGCGCGGCACGCCCATGAAGATGCGTCGCAGCGCCTCGCGGAAGGTCGGTCCGAGCGGGCCGTAGCGCATCGCGACGACGCGCTCGGCAGACGCCTGGTCGAAGCCGTGATCGAGCAGCACCTGGAGGTAGATCGCGGGCGTGCGCAGGTCCTCGTCCTTGGTCGCGAGCGTGTTGCAGGCGAGCAGGAAGACCTCGCGCGGCGTGTGGAACAGGCCGTCGCAGCGCGCCTGGCAGGACGCCTCCTCCATCGCCTGCAGGCTCAGCGAGCGTCCGCAGCGCCCGAAGAACCGCCCCGCGAACTCGCCCGAGTAGACGACCACCTCGCAGCGGAGGTCCTGCCGGCAGACGCCCTGCAGCCAGCCACGCTCGGCGCTCGCGTCGGAGGGCGCCGCGCCGAGCATCGGCGGGCTCAGGTCGATGAACTCGAAGTCCGTCGGCGGCAGGTGGCTCGCGAACTCGGCCAGCTCCTCCGTGCCGTGGAAGCCGAACGCGCACACCTGCAGCCGCTCGGCGCGGGCGTCGAGGGCGAGTACGTCAAGTAACAGGAATGCGCCGATCAGGACGCGCCAGGTCACCCGGGTTAGTTGACATTGCAGCGGCGCGGGCGCTACCCCGTTGAGGCGCTGACCGGCATCGCGCGCGCGGTGCGGTGGGCGATGGAGCGCGATGCAGCGGGAAGCACGGAGTGTCTCGTGTCACGGGCGCGTGCTGGCGCTCGTCTTCCTCCTCCCGGCACTGCTCCAGGCGCTGCCCGGAGCGCGCGCCGCGTCGGCCGAGGTCGCGCTCGGCGACGCGGAGGCGCGGCTCGCCGCGCGCTTCGCCGCACGCGGCGTCCTCTACCCGCCCCGCGCGGTGACGCTCGTCGCGTTGAAGGCCGAGGGCCGGCTCGAGCTCTGGGCCGCGGGCGACGACGCCGGCGGCTGGCGCTTCGTGCGCTCCTACCTCGTGCAGGCGACGAGCGGCCGGCTCGGGCCCAAGCTGCGCCAGGGCGACCACCAGGTCCCCGAGGGCATCTACCGCGTGAGCGCGCTCAACCCGCGCAGCGCCTACCACCTCTCGCTGCGCCTCGACTACCCGAACGCCTTCGACCAGGAGCGCGCGAGCGAGGAGGGACGCACCAGGCTCGGCGGCGACATCATGATCCACGGCGACCGCGTGTCGGACGGCTGCCTGCCGGTCGGGAACGAGGCGATCGAGGAGCTGTTCGCGCTCGCCGAGCGGATCGGGATCGAGAACCTCGCGGTGCTGATCAGCCCGCTGGACCTGCGCCGCGTCGACGCGGGCGCCGCGCTGAAGCGCGTCCCGCAGAGCCCGCGCTGGCTCGCGAGCCTCTACGGCGACATCGCGCGCGCGCTCGCGCCGTTCGCGCTCGCCGGCGAGACGGAGAGCACCGCGGCGGCCGAGCTGCGGCTCGCGAAGGCGCCGAAGTGCCGCCCGTACGACGCGGGAGACTGCGAGAAGAAGTGCCGCGCCGGCGACCTCGCGAGCTGCACGCGGGCGGGCGTGCTGTACGGCGAAGGGCGCGGCGTCGAGCGCGACGCCGCGAAGGCGTGGACGCTGCTCGGCGACGCGTGCCGCCGCGGCGAGGCGCTCGGCTGCGGCGCGCTCGGCGAGCTGCTGCTGTCGGACGACGGCGTCCGCCTCGACACCTCGCGGGCGGCGAAGCTCGCGCGCGCGGCGTGCGACGCCGGCGACGGGCACGGCTGCGCGCGCCTCGCGCAGCTCTGCACCGACCGCCTGATCTACCCCGAGCAGCCGGACAATTGCAGCGAGGCCCAGGTCGACCGCCTGCGCCGGCGCGCGGTCAGCAAGCTGTCGTCGAGCTGCCGCGGCTGGGCCGCCTACGACTGCTTCCGCCTCGCGCAGATCTACGGCCCGGGCGATCTCGACAACGCGCTGCGCTTCGCCCGCGGCTCGTGCGACGCGGGCGACGCCGGCGGCTGCGAGCAGCTCGCCTTGCTCCACGAGCTTCGCGGCGAGGCGGAGCGCGCGGCGGCGCTCTACCAGCGAGCGTGCGACGCGGGGTACAGAGCGGCCTGCGCGCGCAGGCGCACGCCGACCGTGACCGTTCGCTCGCCGGCCGGCGCGCCGCGCTCG
>JBFMAS010000527.1:0-2969 GCA_040755575.1 Thermodesulfobacteriota bacterium | reverse complement strand
CCGGCTCGGCGCCCGCCTGCTCGCGCACGTAGATCCGGTGCGGGCCGATCTGTACGCGGGGCTCGACGACGCGACCGCCGGTGCCGGTCCGTGGGGGCGGCGCGCCGGTCGCGTGCGCAGCGCGCACGTCGCCGGAACGCAGGGCCGTCACGGCCGGGTGGATCAGCATCCCGGCAGCGGCGATCATCGCGGCGTTGCGAAATCTCACGGTGTGCTCCTTTCGCGTGGTGCGTTTCGCGGACGATCGCCGGCGCGACCGTCGACTTGTACCTACAAGTCACTTGTAGATACAATCTACGGGCCAGGGAAGGCCATGGCGCGCGGCGCGATTGCTCAGGAAGTGCGGTCGGCCGCCGCGCGCAGCTTCGCCGACGCGCGCCCGATCGCGGACGCCGTCGCCTGGCCGAGCAGGGCCCGCGCGTCGCGCTGCGCCTGCTGCCAGGCGGGATACGCGTCGACGAGCAGCTTGCGGCCGGCTGCGGTGAGGCGCAGGCGCTGCGCGCGATCGTGGCTCGGCACGGACTCGATCCAGCCGCGTGCCCGCATCCGCTCGAGGTTGCGGCTGAGCGTCGAGAGCTCGAGACGCAGCGCGCGGCCGAGGCGCGTCGGGCTCGCCTCGCCCATGCGAGACAGCGCGACCAGCAGGTTCAGCTGTCCGATCGTGCTGCCGAGCCCGCGCAGCGCCTCGTCGTAGATCGCGTTGACGGCGCGCGTCACGATGCGCAGGCGCAGCGCGACGCAGCCGTCCGCGATCGCGGCCGCGACGTCGTCGACGTCGCGCCGCGGCTCGGTCCGTCGCGCCATGCGCGGGATTGTATGTACAATCCCGCGTGTCTCAAGCGGACGGCCGGCTCCCCGAAAGCCGGCGTCGCGCCCTCAGGCGCCCGCGGCTGCGACCGCTGGCGCCGCCAGCGACCGCTGCCACGCCGGCAGCGCGGCCAGGCCCTCGTACCAGCGCGCGATCTCGCGCCGGCCCTCGAGCGGGAAGGCGCCGAGCTGGGCGCAGGTGAGCCAGGCGCCGATCGACAGATCGGCGAGCGTCAGGCGGTTGCCGGCGAGCCAGTCGCGCCCGCGCAGGTGGTCGTCGAGCACCTGGGCGAGCTCGCGGAGCTCGCGCTCGCCGCGCTCGACCTCGCGTGGCTCGGGATCGCCGCCGCCGACGAGCTTCTTGACGAAGCGCTCGAACAGCAGCGTCGAGCACGCGCGATCCCAGTGCCCGAGCTCCCAGCACTGCCAGCGGCTGACGTCCGCCTGCTGGCGCGCGCCTGCCGGCCACAGCCCGGCCTCGGGCTTCTTCGCCGCGAGGTACTGCATGATCGCGTTCGACTCCCAGAGGACGAAGCCGTCGTCCTCGAGGACCGGTACCCGGTGGTTCGGGTTCAGCGCGAGGAACGCGGGCCTCATCTGCTCGCCGCCCGCCAGATCGACGGGGCACAGCTCGGCCTCGAGGCCGAGGTGGTTCAGAACCGCGAGCACCTTGAACGCGCGCGGCGAAGGCGGAGTGGCATACAGCTTCATCACCAACGTGCTCCTTCCGTAAGCGGCGGCCGCCTCACGCGGCCGCGTAGCGGGCCAGGACGGTGTCCCAGCCGCCGTCGAATCTCTTCGCGGCCGCGGCCGCGTTCGGACCCGCGCTCTCCCAGCCGCGGTGCTCGAGCTCGACGCGCGTGCCGCCGGCGTCGGCCGTGAAGCGCACGTCGACTTCCGTCGGCGCGTCCCACCCGGGGCTCCGCCAGGTGAACACGACGCGCGCGGGCGGCTCGTAGACCAGCACCGTGCCGATCGTCAGCTCCTCTCCGTCCGAGAAGCGCTCGAAGAAGCGGCCGCCGTGCCGACACTCGAGGTGGATCTGGTCGGCGCGCTCGCCGCCGTGCGAGTAGCCCTCGTGCAGCGGCCACCACCTGCCGATCTCCGCGGTGAAGAGCCGGAACGCCGCCTCGACGGGACGCTCGACGCGGATCGACTTGCGGATCGTCATTCGCTGTCCTCCTGCTCGGCGAACGCCTTGAAGGCGTCGAGCGCGCGGTCCCAGAAGGCGCTCGCGCGCTCGAGGTAGGCGCGGGCGTGCTCGATGCCCGCCGCCGACGGCGCGAGCCGGTAGACGACCTCGCGGCCGCGCGGCAGGGCGTCGACCAGGCCGGCCTCGCGCAGCACCCGCAAATGCTTCGACACCGCCGGTCGCGAGATGGTGAGGCCGCGGCAGAGGTCGCCGGCGCGATGCGGCTTGCGCCCCATGCGCTCGAGCAGCGTGCGGCGCGTGGGGTCGGCGAGCGCGGCGAAGGTGCGGTCGAGGACGGCGTTCGACGGGCGGCTTGCCGGCATGGAGAAATGCGTAACCGATCGGTTACACGATGTCAATGCGCGGGCGCGCCCGCGCCGTCCGCGCATGCGCGCGTCGTGCGGCGACGGTCAGCGCGGGGAGCGCGTGCGTGCCGCGGGCGAGCCGGCTCTGCCCGCGGCGTAGCGGCCGACCGCCGAGCGTACGAGCGTCTCGAGGAAGCGCTCGACCTTCGCGGGCGGCGTGCCGGCGAACTTCATCTGCGTGACGACGTAGGCGGCGCCGACGAACAGCCGCGCCTCGTCGTCCGCGTCGGCGTCCGCGGCGACGGAGCCCGCGTGCCGGCCGCGCTCGAGCGCCGCCGCGATCGCGCCGATCACGCGCTCCTGGAACTCGAGGTAGCGTGGCCACAGCTCGTCGCGGATCGCGGTGCTCCAGTCGAGCCAGACGCGGGCGTGGTCGGGCTGCTCGTCGACCGATCTCGCAAAGGCCCGCGCGAAGTCGAGCAAGGCTTGCGGCGTCGGGGCGTCGGGCCGCAGGTGCTGCTCGGCGAGCCCGAGGTAGAGCCCCGCGACCTCGTCGAGGACCGCGTCGACCAGCAGCGCGCGCGTCCTGAAGTAGAAGAACACCGCGGGCACCGAGACGCCGGCCTCGCGCGCGACGTCGGTGTGGCTCGCCGCGCCGAGGCCGC
>JBFMAS010000526.1:0-9839 GCA_040755575.1 Thermodesulfobacteriota bacterium | reverse complement strand
AGCAGCGCGACGCAGACCACGAGCGCGGCCAGCACCAGGAACGAGCGCAGCACCTCGCCCAAAAGACGCACGACGAACGGTACCGACGCGAGGGTGCCGATCAGCGCCGTGCCGACGACGAGCCAGAACGAGCGCGTCCAGTCGCTGCTGCCGGTCGCGAGGCGCACGAGCAACCCCAGCCCCATGCCGATCAGGCCTGCCCCGAACAGCACGACGTCGACGTGCCGGATCGCCGTCAGCCCGGCGTGACCCCAGGCGCCGCGGCGGACGATCCGCGCCCCGAAGGCGACGACGGCGACCTGGCTCAAGAGCACGTAGACCTCGAAGACGCGCCGGTACGCGTCGAAGGCGGACTCCTCGTCCGGCGCGGGCAGCAGCGGAAACGCGAACGCCAGCACCGCCACCGCGGCGGCCGATCCGTACGTGGTCCACAGCCACGCCCGCGACGGCGGCTGCTCGCGCTCGGGAAGGTAGTGCATCAGGTGCCGGCCGGCCACGACGGCGGCGAGCAACGAGACGTCGCGGAGCTGGCTCAGCACGAAGGCGAGCGGGGTGCCCAGGACGTCGCGCGCCGACGGCATCAGGGCGCGCGGCGGGACCAGGACGAGCAGCGCGCACAGCAGGTAGTGGGCGCCGAGGCTCCCGCAGACGACCGGCAGCAGCACGTAGAGGCGGCTGCGCGGCCGCCGCGTGCGGACGATCCACAGCGTGCGCTCGCAGAGGATCGTCCAGAGCAACGCCGGGATCAGGCACAGCGCGGCGCCAGCGAGCGCGCGGATGCCGTCGTCCGCCGTCATGCGAGCGGCACCTCGATGCAGAAGGCGAGACCCGAGCCGAGCGCCGGCGTGGCGGTGACCCTGCCGCCGTGGGCCTCGACGATGCGCTTGACGATGGCGAGCCCGAGCCCCGTGCCGTGCGGCTTCAGCGAGAAGAAGGGCTCGAACAGGTGCGGCAGCGCATCCACGTCGACGCCGGGACCGTCGTCGCGCACGCCGATCGTGACGCGCCCGTCGTCGCGGGCGACGGCGATGGTGACGGTGCCGCGCTCGCGGCCGGCGAGCGCGTCGAGCGCGTTCTCGACCAGGTTGAGCAGCACCTGGCGCATCTTGTCGCGATCGACCTCGGCGACCGCCGCGCCGTCGGCGCGCACGTCGAGCGTCACGTGCGAGCCGTCGAGGCGGGTGCGGAAGGCGTCGGCCGTCTCGCGCGCCAGGGCGGCGACGTCGGTCGGCTCGCGGCGCAGCTGCTCGCGGCGCGAGAAGCGCAGCAGGTCGGCGACCAGACGCTCGACGCGGCCGAGCTCGCCGAGGATCAGCTCGTGCTCCTCGGCGAATGGAGCGTCCGGCTCGCGTGCGAGCTGCTGCGCGAGGCTCTTCGCCGCGGTGACGGGGTTGCGGATCTCGTGCGCGATCCGCGCCGCGAGCTCGCCGATGAGAGCCAGCTTCTCGGCGTGCGCGAGCGAGCGCTCGACGGCGACCGCGCGCTCGAGCAGCTCCGAGGCATCGAGGACGAGCGCGAGCTGGTCGGTGAACGCGACGAGCGTGTCGGCGTCGTCGCGCGGGAAGTAGGCGCGGAGCAGGCCGGTCGAGAGCAGCAGGTGGCCATGCCGAGCGCGCGGGCTCGCGATCGGCATGGTCGCGACGATGCTCGTCTCGCTGAACGCCTCGCGCAGCGCGAGCGGCAGGCCGTGCAGGCCGTAGTCGCCCAGCACCTGCGGGGGCAGCTCGTCCTGCGCCTCGCCGGTCGGCCAGACGTCGAGCACGCGACCGAGGTCGATCTCTCCGGCGGTCACGGCCTCGCCGCCGCGCAGGATGACGGCCGCACCGCGGAGCTGCTCGACGCGGACCGCCTCGGCGACCGCGCGCCGGCAGCACTCGACCGTGCCGAGCTCGGGCGACAGCTCGTGCACGAAGCTTTGCAGCACCTGGCGGCGCCGCCGGCTCGTGCGCAGGAAGAGCGCGTCGACCGTCTCGTTGATCCGCGGCTGCAGCAGCATCACGACGAAGAGCAGCAGCGTGCTGCTGCCGAGCTGGAGGAGCTGTCGATCGCCGGGTGCGACGACGCCGGCGAGCGCTCCCGCGGCGAGGAAGGCCGCGGCGGTGGCCGCCGCGGCGAGGACCAGGAAGGCCGTCACGCGAACCGTCTCGCCGAGGAAGCGGGCGGCGATCGGCAGCGTGACCGCGATGCCGATCACGCCGTCGACCATCAGCCAGAGGTGCGGTGCGCTCGCCTGCCGTCCGATCAGCACGAGGGCGCCCGCGATCGCCAGCCCCGCCGCGGCGAGCAGCGCGACGTCGACGTAGCGGAGCGCGATCACGCCGCCGCCGGGCCGCCATCCGCCGCGCCGGGCGATGCGCGCCAGCGCGCGCATGCAAAGGACGAGGATGGCGAGCTCGTAGGAGACGTAGATCGCGCGGTAGACGAGCAGGCGCTGCTCGAAGGTCGGCGCCGGGATCACCACGGGGAAGGTGATCGCGAGCAGGCCGACGGCGGCCGCCGAGCCGTAGTTGCCCGCGAGCCAGGCGCGGCTCGGCGGCTCCTCGGGCACGGGCAGGTAGCGCACCATGTGCCGGAAGACCGCGAGCGCGGTGAGGATGAACAGGTCGTTGCCGAGGTAGAGGAGCTTGGTCACGCGCCCCGGGGGCTCGGCGCCGAAGCCGCCGAGCCAGTACACGACGCCGATCAGGAAGCCCGCCGTGACCGACGCGGCCATCAGCGGGAACAGCCGGTAGAGCATGCTCGGCGGGCGGTGCACGAGGAGGAAGCGCAGCGCCTGCGTGCCGGCGACCGCCCACACCAGCGCGGGCAGGAGGCGTAGCGAGATGCCGACGATCTGGATCGTCGTCATCGGCCGCCCCCGCTCGCGGACGGGCTGCGTCGAGCATGGGCCCCCGCCCGCCGCCGGGACGACGGCCGCTGCCGGCTTGGTCGATGCGCTGGGGCCGTCATGTCGAACGTCCGCGCCGGCAGGAGCGCAAACGCGTTGCCACCCGGCGACGCGCTGCGAGCCTCGCCAACCGCGGAATCTGCCAGCGGAAACTCCGGGCCCCGGGCGATGGCACCGGCCCTCGCCCGGGCCTGGATGCCTAATCGCCCATGCGCCGCGTCGCAGTAAAGGGGTTGCGCTGCGCGGCCGCGTGTCCGGCGAGATCGTCCGCCATGGCCGGGTCCCTCCTTGCAGCGGAGGCCGCCTCAAGCGCGGCGGCGCACGGCCGATGCTTACGGCAGAGGCACCCGTGCGCGAAGCCCCCGCCATCCTCCGTAACCTGCTCGACGGCGGCGTCACGCCCGACGACCCGCGCTTCTCGGACTTCGTCTACATGCGCCGCATGCGGACGTTGAACGGCATGGTCCTCGGCCTGCTGGTCGCGGCGCTGGTGACCGGCATCCTGCTCGTCGTCTCGGACACCGACGTGAGCATCCTGCCGGTGGTGGTGGTGGTCCTGGTCGGCGTCGGGGTCTGCGTGCTCGTTCGCTGGCGGCTGCCGCTGACCGTCGGCATCCACGTCGTCGTGACGACCATCATGATGGTGGTGGCCCTCCGGCAGGCGGAGTTCGGCGGTCTCGAGATGGTGGGTCAGGCGTGGGTCTACCTGCCGCCGATGGTCACCGGCCTGATCCTCGGCGTGCGCGGCGCGGCCTTCACCACGGTCCTCATCACCTTGCAGATCCTGATTTTCGCCTGGCTCGAGCGAAGCGGCGTCACCTTCGCGGTCCCGGTGCAGGGCGACGTGCTGCCCGAGTACACCGCCGCCGTACAGATCCTGTGCGGCTGGGCGTTCTTCGTCGTCGTGTGCGCCTTTCTTTCCGCGCAGCGCTCCGCGGAGCGACAGCTCCTGCTCGTGAACCGCAGCCTCGAGGAGTCGCGCGACCGCGCCAACGAGGCGACGCGGGCCAAGTCGCGCTTCCTCGCCAACATGAGCCACGAGATCCGCACGCCGATGAACGTCATCTTCGGCATGACGGAGATCATCGAGGCGGAGGGCGGGCTGTCGCCCGTGCAGGCCGACTGTCTCGCGCGCACGCGCAGCGCCGCGTCGACGCTGCTCGCGCTGGTCGACGACGTGCTCGACGTCTCGCGCATCGAGGCGGGCAAGATGTCGTTCGAGGTGGTCGAGCTGCGCCTGCGCGGGCTGCTCGAGGAGGTCGCGGACCTGCTGCGGCCGCGCGGCACGGCAAAGGGCCTGAGCCTCACCTGCAGCGTCGCGCCCGACATCCCCGAGCGCCTGCATGGCGATCCGGTGCGTCTCAAGCAGATCGTCACCAACCTGGTCGGCAACGCCGTCAAGTTCACGGAGCAGGGCGAGATCGCGCTCGAGGCGGCGCTCGTCGACCAGAGCGCGACCGCCGCGACGGTGCGCATCTCGGTCAAGGACACGGGCATCGGCATCCCGCAGGACCGTCAGGCCGCCGTGTTCGAGAGCTTCACGCAGGTGGACGACAGCTCGACGCGCAACCACGGCGGCACGGGCCTCGGCTTGACGATCTGCAGGGAGCTGACGCAGCTCATGGGCGGCTCGATCGAGCTCGTGAGCAAGCCGGGCGAGGGCAGCGAGTTCCGCGTCGTGCTGCCGTTCGGCAAGCAGCCCGGCACGCCGGGCATCGTGCCGGCGTCCGCACCCGCGGCGTCGCCGAGCGCCGCCACCTGACGAGACGGCCCTACGAGCCGCGTGTCACCGCGTGCACCGGCGCGGCGGGCGCCGGCGCGTGACGGTCCGCGAGCGCGTGCACCGCGACGTAGAACACCGGCACGAACGGGATCGCGAGCAGCGTCGAGGCGAGCATCCCGCCGAACACCACCGTGCCGATCGCCTGCTGGCTCGCCGCGCCCGCGCCGCTCGCCGTCAGCAGCGGCACGACGCCCAGGATGAACGCGATCGACGTCATCAGGATCGGCCGGAACCGCCGCCGCGTCGCCTCGACCGCGGCCTCCGCCGCGTCCTTCCCGTCGGCACGCAGCTCGCGCGCGAACTCGACGATCAGGATCGCGTTCTTCGCGGCGAGCGCGATGATCAGGACGAGGCCGATCTGGGTGTAGAGGTCGATCGGGAAGCGGCGCACGAACAGCGCGACCAGGATGCCGACGATCGCCATCGGCACCACCAGCACGACGACCAGGGGATCGGACCAGCTCTCGTACTGCGCCGCGAGGACGAGGAAGACGAGCAGGATCGACAGCGCGAAGATCAGGTACATCTGGCTGCCGACGAGCTGCTCCTGGTACGAGAGCCCGGTCCAGTCGTACGCCATGCCGGCCGGAAGCAGCTTGCCGGCGATCTGCTCCATCAGCTCCATCGCCTGCCCGGAGCTGTACCTCGTCGGGTTGGGCACGCCGATGATCGTCGCCGCCGGGTACAGGTCGTAGCGGGTGACCAGCTCCGAGCCGAGCGTCGGTCGCACGCGCAGCAGCGCGCCGAGCGGGACCATCTGGCGGTCGGCGTTCGAGACGTAGAGCCGGCCGACGTCGCGGACGCTGCGCCGGTGGTCGGCGCCCGCCTGCATGCGGACCTGGAAGCTCTGGTTGAACTTGTTGAATTGATTGACGTAGGTCGAGCCGAGGTAGGTCTGCAGCGTCTGGAACACCTGGTTGACCGACACGCCGAGCGACTCCGCCATCGTCCGATCGACGTCGAGGTAGACCTGCGGGCTCGAGGCGCTGAAGGTCGTGAAGGCGATGCGCAGGAAGCCCGGCTCGTCCTCGGCGGTCGACAGCACCTCGTTCACCACCTTCTGCAGCTCCTGCAGCCCCGCGCCGGCCCGGTCCTCGACCATCATCTGGAAGCCGAACGCCGTGCCGAGGCCGGGGATCGGCGACGGCGGCAGCACCGCGAAGCTCGCCTGGCGCACGTCCGCGAAGCGCTTCTGCAGATCCGCCAGGATGGTCGCCTGCGTGACGCCCGCCGGGCGCTCGTCCCAGTCCTGGTAGACGACGAACGTCGTGACGACGTTCGCGAGCTTCGCGGAGTCGAGCGCCGAGTAGCCGCCGATCGACACCCAGCCTTTGACGCCGGGCGCGCCCTCGAGCGCGCGGTCCATGTCCGCCGCGAGCGCGCGGACGCGCGGCTGCGCCGCGCCCTCGGGCAGCTCCGCGACGACGACGCAGTAGCCCTGGTCCTCGAGCGGCATGAGCGAGGTCGGGTAGAGCGAGAACAGCACGGCCGCCGTGCCGACCACCGCGAAGAAGGCGGCCACCATCGCGCGCGGCCGGCGCACCATCCAGCGCACCACGGCGACGTAGCGCCGCTCGACCGCGTCGTACGCGCGGTTGAAGCCGCGGTAGAACCAGTTCGGCTGGTGGTCCTTCGGGATCGGCTTGAGGTACAGCGCGCACTGCGTCGGCTTCAGCGTGAGCGCGTTGGCCGCGCTGATGATCGCGGTCGACGCGATGACGAGCGCGAACTGGCGGAACATCTGCCCGGTGATCCCCGGCAGGAAGGACGCCGGCAGGAACACCGCCGTCAAGACCAGCGTGATGCCGAGCACCGGCCCGGTGAGCTCCTTCATCGCCTGGATGGCGGCCTCCTTCGGCGGGAGCCCGCGCTCGATGTGGCGCGACGCGTTCTCGACGATGACGATCGCGTCGTCGACCACGATGCCGATCGCGAGGATCAGCGCGAACAGCGTCATCAGGTTGACCGTGAAGCCGAGCAGCGCCATCGCGGCGAAGGCGCCGATGATCGTCACCGGCACGGTGGTCGCGGGCACGAGCATCGCGCGCAGGTTCTGCAGGAAGAGAAGGATGACGATCAGCACCAGCACGCCGGCGGCGAACAGGGTCTGGTAGACGGCGTCGATCGACTGGTCGATGAACAGCGTGGTGTCGTAGAGCGAGGTGTACTTCAGGCCGTCGGGAAAGCTCTCGGCGAGCTTCGCCATCAGCGCCTTGGTCGCGTCGGCGACGTCCAGCGCGTTCGCGCCGGGCAGCGCGAAGATCGCGATGTGCGCGGCCTTCCTGCCGGAGAGCCCGGAGAAGATCGAGAACACCTGCTGGCCGAGCTCGACCCGCGCCACGTCCTTGACGCGCACGATCCGGGCGCTCGGCGTCTCGTCGCGCGACTGGTCGAGCTGCGCCGCCTGCGTCGACGGCGCCTTCGACTCGACGACGATGTTCTCGAACTGGGTCACGTCCGACAGGCGGCCGAGCGTGTTGACGGTGAACTGGAAGACCTGGTCCGCGGGCACCGGCGGACCGCCGAGCTGCCCGGCCGCGACCTGCGCGTTCTGACTCTGGATCGCGTTCTGCACGTCGGCGACCGTGAGCCCGAAGGCCTCGAGCTTCTGCGGGTCGAGCCAGATGCGCATCGAGTAGGGGCCGGCGCCCAGCACCTGCACCTGGCCGACGCCGGGCAGGCGCGCGATCGGGTTCTGCAGGTTGATGATCGCGTAGTTGCTGAGGAAGGTCGCATCGAAGCGGTCGTCGTCGGCGTACAGGCTCTCGATGAGCAGGATGTTGGTGCTCACCTTGCGCACGTTGAGGCCCTGCGCCTGCACCGCCTGCGGCAGCGCCGCGAGCGCGCTGTTCGCGGCGTTCTGCACCAGCGCGAGCGACGTGTTCAGGTCGGTGCCGATCGCGAAGGTGACGGTCAGGGTGTAGCTGCCGTCGCTGCCGCTGGTGGACTGCAGGTAGATCGAGCTCTCGACGCCGTTGACCGCCTGCTCGATCGGGATGCCGACCGTGGTCGCGACCACCTCCGCGCTCGCGCCCGGGTAGTTGGTCGACACCTGGATCGTCGGCGGCACGATGTTCGGGTACTCGGACACGGGCAGGCCGAGCAGGCAGACCGCGCCGAGGATGATCGTCACGATCGCGATGACGTTCGCGAGGATCGGCCGCTCGATGAAGAAGCGCGACATCGCCGCTCGCTACGCCGCGGGTCGCGGCGTCGCGCCGGAGGCGGACGCGGTCACGGGCGTCACCTTGCGTCCCGGTACGGCGCGCGACAGGCCTTCCACGATCACGCGGTCGCCCGGATCGAGCCCGCTCGTGACGACGTAGCGCTCGCCGACCTGCATGCCGGTCTCGATCCGCCGGCGCTCGACGACGTCGTTCGTGCCGACGACGAGCACGTACTGCCCCTGCTGGTCGAAGCGGATCGCCTCTCCGGGGAGGACCAGCGCGTCCTGCGGCGCGCCGACGGGGATCCGTACGCGGACGAAGAGCCCCGGCAGAACCTGCGTGCCGGGGTTCGGGAACACGCCGCGCACCTGCAGCGTGCCCGTGGTCGGTGCGACGCCGAGCGACGCGAAGTCGAGGTGGCCCCGGTGGGGGTAGCCGTCGTCGTCGAGGGTGGCGAATGCGGCGGGGATGCTGCGCTGCGCGATCGTGCCCGGCTGCTCTGCGGCATGCTGCGCACGGATCGCGAGCACGTCGCGCTCGTCGACCGTGAAGTAGACGTAGAGCGGGTCGGTCTGCTCGATCTCCGCGAGGTTCGCCGGCTGGCCGACCCCGCCGACGAGGTTGCCGGGATCGACCAGGTGGCGCCCCATGCGGCCGTCGAAGGGAGCGCGCACCTCGGTGTAGCTCAGGTTGAGCTGCGCGAGCTCGAGCTGCGCCTCCGCCGCGAGCAGCCCGGCCGCGGCGGAATCGCGCTCGTACTCCCAGCGGTCGACCTGCGTCTGGGGCGCCGAGTCCTCCTCGACCAGGGTCGCGTAGCGCGCGAGCTCGGTCTTGGCGTGCTCGAGGGCCGCCTTCTGCGCCGCGACCTGCGCCTGCGCCTGCCGGAGCTGCGCCCGGTACTGCGACTGCTGGATCGTGAACAGAAGGTCGCCCTTCTTCACCATCGCGCCGTCCTGGAAGTGGATCTTCTCGAGGAAGCCCTCGACGCGCGCGACGAGCGTCACCGAGTTGCTGGCGGCGGTGTTGCCCGTGAAGTCGAGCGTGCGCGTCACGGGCTGCTTGCTCGGCTGCGCGACGGTGACGCTCGGCGGCGGCGCGGCGGACGCGTCGTCCTTCGCACGGCAGCCGAGCGCCGCGCAGGCGAGGAGCAGCACCGTCGCGGCGCGTGACGCGCACGTCGCGCGCCGGCGGCGGCGCGGATCCCGAGCACGGTTCGACGGTGGCGTCATCTGGACCTCGCTCCCCGCTACCACTCCGGCAGCCCGGCCGGCATGCGCTCGTCCTCGGGACCGGGCAGCCCCGGCGCATCGGGCGCCAGCAGCTCGGGCGTCAGCAGGGTGCCCCAGTCCGTGCGCTCGGCCATCTCGTCGCGCGTCTCCTGCGGCACGAAGGCCTCCCCCTCGCGGATCTGCCAGCCGCCGCCGAGCGCGCGGTAGGTCGCGATGAGGCCGAGCGGGATCGCGCCCCGCGACTGTGCGAGGTCGTCCTGCGCCTTGAACAGGTTCTGCTCGGCGGTGAGCACCGTGGTGAAGTCGGCGGTCCCTTCCTTGTACTCGTTGATCGCGATGCCGAGCGCGCCGAGCGCCGCGTCGGCGCTCCTCTGCAGCGCATCGGCCTGGCGGCGCGACTCGAGGAACACGGTGAGGCCGTTCTCCACCTCCTCCTGCGCCTCGAGCACCCGGTTCTGGTAGGCGAGCAGCAGCTCCTGGAAGCGCGCGTCCTCGACGCGCACCTGGTTCGTGATCTGGCCGTAGTTCAGCACGTTCCACTGCACCGTCGGCCCGGCCGCGTAGGCGACGCTCTTGGTCGTGAACAGGTCGCCGAGGCTGCCGCGGCCGATGTCGGAGGACACCGTGCCGACGTTGCCGACCAGGCTGAAGGCGGGCAGCAGGTCCGCCTTGGCGACCCCGATCTGCGCCGATTGCGCCGCCGCGCTGAGCTCGGCCTGGCGCACGTCGGGGCGCCGGCGCAGCAGGTCGGCCGGGATGCCGACCGCCGCCTG
>JBFMAS010000525.1:0-6014 GCA_040755575.1 Thermodesulfobacteriota bacterium | reverse complement strand
CTCGCCCGTCCGGGCGTGCGCAGCCGTTGCCAGCCACGAGCGCTCCTCGTATCGGTAGGGGAGTCCTCGCGGACGTTCGGACCAAAGGAGGTCGAGATGATGCTGGCAGCACGGAACGGGTCGGGGCGGAGGCTCGCGCTCGGCCTGGCGGTTCTCGCCGTCGCGGCGCTCGGCGCGGGCAGCGCCTGGGCGGGCGACGGGGTGCAGTTCTCGGGCGACTGCGACCGCACCTACGTCAACAAGCAGGTGGGCGACACCGAGCAGTGGGCGATCACCTGGGAGATCTACGGCAACGCCACCGGCAACGTCTTCAAGCTCGACGGCAGCGATCCCTCGTTCATCGAGTGCATCCTGGTCGACGAGACGGAGACCGAGGAGGTGTTCGACTGCTTCGGCTCGGCGGCATGCGCCGGTCCGCCGTGCGGCGGCAGCCAGTGGACGCTGATCGGGCAGAACATCGCCATCCCGCTCGAGTTCTTCTTCCCGCCCGGCGTCGACCCGCTGAACCCGTTCGATCAGTGCGAGCTGGCCGAGTAGGTCGTCTCCTCGCCGACGGCGCCGGCGCACCGCGCCGGTGCCGGACGGCGACCTGCCGGTAGAGGGGAGGGCGCACGATGAGCGCCACGAGCGAGCGGCGGAGGCTGCGGCGCATGCGCCGCCGCGAGGCGATCGTCGTCCTCGGCGGCGCCGGAGCCGGTGCGGCGGTGCTCGCCGTGCCCGCGCTGCGTCGCCTCGCGTCGCGCGCGCTCGGCGGCGACCCGGCGTGGGCGCAGGACTGCACGCCCTCGCCGGCGCAGACCGAAGGGCCGTTCTACCTCGCCGACGCGCCGCTGCGTCGCAACGTGACGGAGCGGCTTCCCGGCACGCCGCTCTGGGTCTCCTTGAAGGTCGTCGGTGCGCAGGCGTGCGCGCCGCTTCCCGGAGCGCTCGTCGAGGTCTGGCACGCCGACGCCGCGGGCAGCTACTCGGGCTTCGGCGCCGCGAGCGACGACGACGTCATGCGCGGCCGGCAGGCGACCGGGCAGGCCGCGGTCACGACCTTCCGCACGATCTACCCCGGCTGGTACCCCGGGCGCACGCCGCACATCCACGTCAAGGTGCGCGTCGGCGGCAGCGACGTGCACACGGGGCAGCTCTACTTCGACGAGGCGGTCACGGACGCGGTATACGCGCAGCAGCCGTACGCGGCGCGCGGCCCGCGCGACACGACCAACGCGACGGACGGGATCTTCGCGAGCGGCGGCGCCGAGTCGATGCTCGTCCTGCGTCCGCGCGGCGCCGGCTACTGGGGCTCGCTGACCCTCGTCGTCGACGCTTGACGCGCGCGCCGCGCGCAGCCGCACACGGCGGCGAGGCAAAAAATCCTCTTCGCGACCCTTTCGCCCCACCGGATTGTTTGTCATATTCCGGTGCGGCCGATCCACCGTAGGTCCTTTCGAAGCCACATCCATTCTTGCTTGACGCGCCTCGCGACGTGTCCACCGCTCCCCTCGCGACCCTTCCGTGTCCCGGCCTGGAAATTCTGCGCTCGACGTCGCCCACCGGGGCGGAGGTATCGGAGAGATGAAGCGTTCGGTACGGATCGTGGTCGCGCTGCTCGTTTCACTCGTCGCCTCGCAAGCGGCATCGGCCGCGCCGGCGGCCCCCGTGACGAGCTTCCGCGACGCATGGGGCGGGGCCTTCCGGGCACAGTCGGCAGAGCCGGAGCCCTGGCGCCCCGAGACGCGCAAGCCGGCGGGTCTCACGCGCTGGATCCTGCACTGGAACGGCATCGCCATCGACGCGAGCGGCATCGACCACACGCCGGTCGCGGACGGCGAGGAGCGCGTCTTCGGCGAGCAGCTCGGCCCCGGCCGTGCGAGCCGGGCGATCGCGATCGTCCACGTCGCGATGTTCGAGACGCTGAACTCGATCACGCCCCGCTACGAGAGCCTCTACGGCCTGCCGCGGACGCGAGGGCAGGTGTCGAAGCAGGCCGCGATCGCGCAGGCCGCACACGACACCCTCGCCGCCATGTTCCCGTCGCAGGCGCCGAGCTTCGACGCGGCGCTCGCCGGCGAGCTGGCGATGGTCAAGAGCGGGCGCGTCAAGCAGCGCGGCATCGAGCTCGGCGCGAGCGTCGCGGCGACGGTGCTGGCCGCACGCGCCGACGACGGCGCGGCGCATCCCGAGCCGACGATGGGCGGCGACTACGTGCCGGGCGAATGGCCGGGAGCCTGGCGGCAGGATCCGGTGAGCCTCGTGCCGATCGCCATGGGCGCGCACTGGGGCGAAGTCGATCCGATCGTGCTGCCGTCGGGCAGCTTCTTCCGCGCGCCGCCGCCACCCGCGCTGGGCAGCGCCGAGTACGCCGCCGCGTTCGACGAGGTGAAGCGCCTCGGCGGCGACGGCGTCGTGACGCCGACCGAGCGTACCGAGGACCAGACGCTCACCGGCATCTACTGGGCCTACGACGGCACGCCGAGCCTGTGCGCGCCGCCACGGCTCTACAACCAGATCACGCGGCTGATCGCCGATCGCAAGCGCACGCAGGGCCTCGAGCTCGCGCGGCTCCTGGCGCTCGTCAACGTCGCGATGGCGGACGCCGGCATCACCATCTGGGAGTCGAAGTATCACTACGCCCTCTGGCGCCCGGTGACCGGCATCCGCGAGGCGGACGAGGGCACGGGTCCGACCGGCGTGGGCGACGGCAACCCCGACACGGTCGGCGACCCGAGCTTCCTGCCGCTCGGCGCGCCGGCGAGCAACCTCACCGGCCCGAACTTCACCCCGCCGTTCCCCGCGTACCCGTCGGGGCACGCCGGCTTCGGCGGCGCCCTGTTCGAGACGCTGCGCCGCTTCTACGGCACCGACGAGATCCCGTTCACCTTCGTCTCCGACGAGCTGAACGGCGTCACCACGGACAACCAGGGCAACGTCCGCCCGCGCCTGCCGCGCAGCTTCGCGAACCTCTCGCAAGCGGAGGAGGAGAACGGCCAGAGCCGCATCTACCTCGGCATCCACTGGTCGTTCGACAAGACCGAGGGCATCACCCAGGGCCGCCACGTCGCCGCCTTCGTCTTCGACAACGCCTGGCCCCGCTCGCGCTGACGCAAACGGGAGAACGCTCGCCGGCCCGGCCCGCGGCCCACGCTACTTCAGCGCGCCGTTGATCGCGTTCAACGAGCGCACGAACTGGTCCGGCGAGTAGTTGAACCGGTCCACCGCGTCGATCAGCCGCCGCCGCTCCGCCGTGATGCCGCGGCACGCGGCGCCGTACGCCGGGTCGCACAGCGCGCCGACCGCGAGCACCGCCTGCTCGGGCGCGCCCGTCGTGTACCACCACGGGTCGCGGATGTCGGTGATCGCGAGCACGTTCGAGCGCGGCGGACGCGACCACGAGAAGCGGTCGATCGAGCGCAGCCGGTCGCCGCTCGACGTGATCCCCTTCAGCAGGCGGCGGGTCTCGCTCTGCGTGAGCCGGCTCGCGAGGAGCTGGTTGTCGAGCCCCGCGATCGCGCCCTTCATCGCCTGCGCCTTCGCGCGCGCGCCGTCGGCGCTCGACTGCGCCGCTGCGACCAGGTCGTTCCACTGGCTCGCGAGCGACGAGCGCCGCCCGGCGTCGCGCACCGCGAGGATCTGGTCGACCATCGCCCAGTGCCCCTTCGCCTGGCGGATCGCGTCCGAGACGAGCTTGTGATGGCACTGGTAGCAGTTCTTGCTCTCGAAGTGGGAGAACTTGCCGATCGCCTGGTAGTTCGAGTCGCCCGCTCGCGACGCGACCATGTCGAGCACGCGCCTGAGCCCGACCACCTGGCCGACCGCCCACAGCGTCGGGTCGACGCTGAACGAGCCCGGCGGCTGGTCCTCCTGGTCGTCCCAGTGCTTCATGATCTGGGCGTAGGCGACCATCTCGAACTGCAGCGGCGGGTGCCCGCCCGCGACGATCTCGTGGTCGATGTCGGTGTGGCAGGCGGCGCAGCGCTCCGCGCGCGAGCGGAAATTGGCATTGTCGTAGAAGCCGCGGCCGTAGTACTGCGACTTCTTGCCCTTCCAGTCCCGCTCGACGTGCGCCTGCAGCCACTGCTCCGCCGGTCCGTGGCAATGCTCACAGCTCACCCCATCGATCTTGCGGTGCGTGCTCCCGGGGGCGAGCCTGGCGGCCGGGGCGTGGCAGACGAGGCACTTGTCGCTCTTGGTCGCGTCGATGCCCATGTAGCGGGCGATCGCCTTGCCGCCCTCGGTCTCGAGGGTCGCGTAGGCACGCGAGTGGCGGTCGATGTTGCGGTTCAGCCACTGCGTCCGGGCCGACTTCCAGGGCCGCCACGCCTTCCTCTCGGCCTCCATGGTGGGCAGGCCGGCGCCGTGGCAGGTCGGGTTGGCGCACTTGGTCTCGCCGACGAAGCCGCCGGGGGCGCCCGACAGATCGATGCCCTGCTGTGCCGCGCCGGGGGCCGGGACCGCAAGAAATAGGGCGAGGGCCGCGAAGAAGAGGGGCCGCAGCATGGCGCGCGGATGGTATCCTGAGCGCCGCTGATCTACAAAAGGTGCAAGCGCCATGGCGGCTCCGAAGCTCATCTCGCGACGCTACGAGGTCCTCGAGCAGCTCGGACAGGGCGGGATGGGGACCGTGTACAAGGTCCGCCATACGGCGCTGGGCAGCATCTCCGCCCTGAAGGTCCTGCCGCCCGAGCTGATGCAGGAGCCGGAGATGGTGACGCGCTTCTACCGCGAGGCGCGCATCATGGCGAACCTGAGCCACCCGAACATCGTGCGGGTGCTCGACATCGACCACGACGACGCCCTCGACTTCCATTACTTCGTGATGGAGTACGTCGAGGGGCAGACGCTCAAGAGGTACGTCGAGCAGAAGCGCTCGCTGTCGCTCTCCGAGACGCTCGACGTCGCGGGCCAGGTCGCGCGCGCGCTCGCCTACGCGCACGGGCACGCGCCGCCCATCATCCACCGCGACATCAAGCCGTCGAACATCATGATCGAGGACCGCTCGCGGCGCGTCGTCGTCATGGACTTCGGCATCGCGAAGGAGCTCGACGGCAAGGAGCTGACGCGCCCCGGCGTCACCGTCGGCACGCTCAAGTACTGCGCCCCCGAGCAGATGCGTCAAGAGCAGCTCGACGGCGCCGTCGACGTGTACGCGCTCGGCATGGTGATGTACGAGGCGTTCACCGGCAAGCACCTCTATGCCGGGCTCGGCGAGCGCGAGCTCGTCGCGCGCGTCCTGATCGAGAAGCAGGAGAACCAGCCGGCCTTCGAGAAGCCCGCGCCGCCGGCCTTCCAGGTGCTGGTGACGCGCGCGATCGCGAAGGCGCGCGAGACGCGCTACCCGACGATGGCGTCGTTCCTGCGCGACCTCGAGACGTGCCAGGGCGACGCGACACCGCTGCCCGCGCGCGGCACGGGCCTCACCGGACGCTTCCGGCCGCGTCTGGTGTCGTCGCGGGGCGACGCGCCGCGCCCGACCGAGCTCAAGTCCGAGTGGCGCGACGAGGCGGCGACGCAGCCCGCGGCCGCCGGTCCGACGCCCGAGCTCAAGCGTCAGGTGGACGAGGTGCGCCAGCGCACCGGCGTGCTGCGCGACGCGACCAGCTCCGTCAAGGGCCGGCACCGCGATCGCGCCGAGCGCGGCTGGCGGCGTGCGGAGCGCCTGCTCGAGGAGGGCAGGCTCGCCGAGGCGAAGACCAGCTTCGAGGAGGCGGCGACGCTGTTCAGCGCGCTGCAGAGCCGCGTCGGCGCCGACACGTCGACGGGCGGCGAGTCGTCGCGCGCGGCGCCCGCGCGCCAGCTCCGCCCCGACGACGCCACCGTCGCCGCTCCGGTCGAGAGCGAGCCGGCGCCAGCGCCCGCCGTCGACGCGCCGCCGCGCGCCGTGGTCGCGTCGAGCTCGAGCGCTCCGGCCGCGCCGTCGCGCGCCGCGAGCGCGGGCGGTGCGGCCATCGTCACACCGCCTCCCCGGACGACGCTCGAGCCGAGCGGCTCGTGGAAGCTGCCGGCGGCGATCGGCGCCGGCACCCTGG
>JBFMAS010000524.1:0-6585 GCA_040755575.1 Thermodesulfobacteriota bacterium | reverse complement strand
GGCGATCGCCGCCGCGGGATGCCCCTTGCTCACCGCGACGACGCGGACCGATCCGGGCGGCCGCCCGGATGCGACGCTCGCCGCCGCGACCTCGCCGAGCGTCGCCCGCAGCCGCAGCGCGATCGCCTCGGCCGGCAGAGGCGTCACCGGCGCGGGGAGCGCCAGTCGCTCCGCGAGAGCGCGCAGCTCCTCGAGCGGCAGGCCGATCACTCCGGTCACCGAGCCGCGCACGCGGCGCACGAACGGCGCGGCGCCGCCCTGGATCGCGTACGCGCCTGCCTTGTCGCGGGGCTCGCCGCTCGCGACGTAGGCCGCGATCTCCGCGTCGCCGAGCTCGCGGAACTCGACCTCGCTGCACGACGTCGCTTCCGCCGAGACCTCACCGTCGCGCGCCCACGCGAGCGCGGTCAGCACCTGGTGCGACCTGCCCGAGAGGCTCGCCAGCATGCGCGCGGCGTCGAGCTCGTCGGCCGGCTTGCCGAGGATCTCGTCGTCGCGCACCACGATGGTGTCCGAGCCGAGCACCCGGGCCGAGGACGCCGCGCGGCTCACGTGCAGCGCCTTGTCGCGGGCGAGCCGGCGCACGTGCTCGCGCGGGCTCTCGCCGGGGAGACGCTGCTCGTCGAGCGCCGCCGGCACGACGTCGAACGGATAGACGACACGCGCCAGCAGCTCCGCGCGTCTCGGCGACGCCGAGGCGAGGATCACGCGCACGTTTTTGCCGCTCCGGAAGCGCGGTGGTAGAGCGGACGCCGATGCGAGCATCGCGGCGCGCCTTGCTCGTCTCGTGGTGCTTGCTCGCGTGCAGCGCGGCGACGCCACCCGCGCGGCCTGCACCCGACGGCGCCCCGACAGCCGCCCGACAGAGCGACGACCGCGCACCAGAGACCGCGCAAGGGACCGTCGCTGCCGGTGTCCCGGACCGTGCCCGCGGCTTCGCGGCCGCATACCGGGCGATGCAGGAGGGACGTCGCGACGAGGCCCGGCGCGGCTTCGCCGCGAGCGTGGCCGAGCTGCCCGAGCTCGCCGATCACGCGCTCTACCACCAGGGCCACCTCGCCCTCGAGGAAAACGGCGACGTCGACGAGGCGCGCGCAGCGCTCGGCCGTCTCCTCGTCGAGCATCCGGACAGTGTATGGCGCGACGCCGCAGCCGTCGACCGTGGCCGCATCGCGCTGCGCGACGGCAAGCCGGCGGAGGCTGCGACGTGGTTCCAGCCCGCGCTCGACGCGGACGACGCGGAGACGGCCCGCGCGGCGAAGCTCGGCCTCGCCGAAGCGCGCATCGCGACCGGCGACCCGGGCGGCGCCTACGCGCTGCTCGACGACCTGCGCGGCACGGGCGGCGAGGTCGGTGAGCGCGCGCGCGTCCTCGCCGAGGAGCTCGAAGCGCGCGGCGCGGCGACGCTCGGCCTCGATCCCGACGAGCTGCGGCTCAGGATGGCGCGCGCACGGCTGCGCGAGGGTCGGCCCGAGGCGGCTCGCGAGGTGCTCGCGCCGCTGCTGCGCGAGGGGCACCCGCTGCGCGGCGAGGCGGCGCTCGTCGTCGCGCGCAGCTGGGGCAAGGCGAGTCCGGCCGAGGCGAGCGCCGCCTACGGGATCGCGATCGAGTCGTCGCGCGCCACCGACGTCGCCGGCACCGCCCTCTTCGAGCGCGGCCGCGCCGCCTGGAACCGTGACGAGGACGGCGCCGCCGACGCCGACTTCGCGGCCCTGATCGAGCGCTTCCCGGCGCACGCGAGCGCACCCGAGGCGCTCTATGCACGCGCGCGCATCGCCGAGGCGCATGGCGACGCGCCCACCGCGATCGCGTTCTACGAGCAGGTCGCGGTGCGCTTCCCGGAGTCGAAGCTCGCGGAGGACTGCGCCTGGCGCGCCGGCTACGTCCGTTACGAGCAGGGCGCGTACGTCGAGGCCGCGCGCGCGTTCGCCGCCCTCGGCGCGCGCGACGACGCACGCTACTGGCACGCGCGCTCGCTCGACGCGAGCGGCGACCGCGAGGCCGGACGCGACGCCTTCGCGGCGCTGCGTGCGTCGTCGCCCGCGAGCTACGTCGCGTGGTGGATCGACCAGCGCATCGGCCCCCCCGAGCACCGTCCGGCGTACCCGCGCGCAGGCGCGGACGTGCCGCAGCCGGCGCCGCCCCTGGGCGGCGCCGCGGCGTACCACTGGTCGCGCGGGCAGGTCCTGACCGCGATCGGCCTGCGCCGCGACGCCGCGCGCGAGTACGCGGCGGTCGAAGCGGTGACCGGGCCCGATCCGTTCCTCGCGGACGCGTACCGCGAGGCCGGCGCGTGGTCGAACCTCGTCCGCCTCGGCATCCGCCTGCAGCAGGCGGGACAGCCGGGCCAGGAGGCCACGACCTTCCCCCGCCCCTACGCCCCGGACTTCGAGCAGGGAGGAGCGCGCGCCGGCGTCGATCCGCTGCTGCTCGTGTCGATGGCGCGCCAGGAGAGCCTGTTCGATCCGCAGGCGGTCTCGCCCGCCGGCGCGCGCGGCGTCCTCCAGCTCATGCCGGCCACGGCGGAGCGCGTGGCGGGGCAGAGCGTGGACCTCCGGGCGCTGTACGAGCCGTCGTTCAACATCGACCTCGGCGCGCGCTACTTCGACGGGCTGCTGCAGCGCTTCGGCGGCCGCATCGTGCTCGCCGTCGCCGCGTACAACGCCGGTCCCGAGGCGGTCGACCGCTGGCTCGCGCGCTCGCCGGGCGTCGACGGGGACGAGTTCGTCGAGCGCATCACGTACCGCGAGACGCGCAACTACGTGAAGGCCGTGCTGCGGAACTACCGCACCTACCACCTGCTCTACGGCGACGGCGCCCTACCGCGGCCGCGGCTGTACTGATCGAGCGCGCCCCGCGAGGGACGCCGCGAGCCGCGCGACGACGCCGCCGAAGGCGCCGTTCGAAAGCGCCACCACGACGTCACCCGCGGCTGCGTCTCGCTCGACGAGCTGCGCGATGGCGTCGTATGCATCGAGAGCGTGCGCCACGCGGCCCGAGCGCGCGACGTGCTCCACCGCCTCGGCCGGCGAGAACCGCTCCGCGGCGGGCAGCTGCTCGGCGTTGTGCACGGGCCCGAGCACGACCCGGTCCGCGGCCGCCAGCGCCCCGGCGATCTCGGTCTGGAACGTGCGCCGGCGGCTCGTGTTCGAGCGCGGGTCGAACAGCGCCCACACGCGGCGCCCGGGATAGCGGCTGCGCACCGCGGCGAGCGTCGCGGCGACGGCCGTCGGGTGGTGCGCGAAGTCGTCGATCAGGGTGACGTCGCCGTCGAGCAGCACCTGCTGGCGGCGCCGCACGCCGCGGCAGGTCGCCACCGCGCGGCGGATCGCCTCGCTCGCGACGCCGAGCGCGCGGCAGAGGGCCGTCACGCCGACCGCGTTGCGCGCGTTCATCAGGCCGAGCAGCGGGCTCGTGAGCTCGATCTCCTCCGCCGGGCCGGCGGCGACGAAGCGGAGGCCGGCGGGCCCGTCCTCGAGCGCCCGCACGCGCCAGTCGGCGTCGACGCCGGGCTCGCCGCCGAACGTGACGAAGTCGTGCCCGCTCCTGCGCGCGACGTCGAGCGCGTGCGGGAAGTCGGCCGACACGAGCAGCGGGGCGCCCGCGGGCAGCAGCGCGATCAGACGCTCGAAGCTCTGCTCGACGTGCGCGAGGTCGCGGTAGATGTCGGCGTGGTCGAACTCGACGGCGTTCAGCAGCACCGCCTGCGGCCGGTAGTGCAGGAACTTCGCCTCCTTGTCGAAGTAGGCGGAGTCGTACTCGTCGCCCTCGAGCACGAACTCGCGGCCACGCCCGAGGGCGTAGCTGCGCGGCAGGTCGAGCGGCACGCCGCCGATGAACCAGCCCGGGTCGCGCCCCGCCTCGCGCAGCACGCTCGCGAGCAGCGTCGCCGACGTGGTCTTGCCGTGCGTGCCTGCGACGACGACGGGCACCCGATCCGGCAGGCACAGCCACTCGAGCGCCTCGGGGAGCGAGATCGTCGGGATGCCCCGCACGCGCGCCGCGACGGCCTCGGGGTTCTTCGCGGTGACCGCGTTGCCCATCACCACGAGATCGGGTCGCGGCTCGAGGTTCTCGGCCCGATAGCCGCGCGCGACCGGCACGCCGAGGCGCGCGAGCTCGTCGCTCGCGGGCGGGTAGATCTCGAGATCGGAGCCGCGGACCCGGTGACCGAGCTCGGTCAGCAGCCCCGCGAGCGCCGCCATGCCGACGCCGCCGATGGCGGTGAGGTGGATCGTGGACGGCGTCGCGACCTTCATCCCACCGCCTCCATCACCAGGTCGTGGATGCGCGGGCGGAACTCGCCCAGCTTGTCGTTGTCGCGCGACGGGTGCACGCGGTTGGTGAGCAGCGTCACGTTGACGTCGCGCTCGAGGTCCATCCACAGCGACGTGCCGGTGAAGCCGAGGTGGCCGACCGTCCGCGGCGACATCCGCGTGCCCGCGCTCGAGCGCACGGGCGCCGGCGAGTCCCAGCCCAGCGTGCGGGTCGATCCCGGGACGCTCGCGTCGACGGTCCACATGCGATCGATCATGTCGGCGGGCAGCAGCCCGGGCTCGCCGCGCCATGCGGCCTTCAGCCGGTTCGCGAGGTGGTCCACGTCGCGCGCCGAGCCGAACAGACCCGCGTGCCCCGCGACGCCGCCCATGGCGAAGGCGTTCTCGTCGTCGACCTCGCCGCACAGGATGCGCTTGCGCCACGGACAGCGCTGCGTCGGCGCGATCATCTCGGCGATGGGCTCGACGCGCTTGGTGCGTATCTGCGACAGGTCGATGAACGACGTCGCGCGCAGACCGAGCGGCGCGAAGATGCGGGCGCGGCAGAAGCGGTCGAGCGTCTGCCCGGACACCGTCTCGACGAGCTGGCCGAGCAGCATGAAGCCGAGGTCGCTGTACACGGCGCGCGTACCCGGCGCGGACTGCAGCTTCTCGCGGTGGATCTGCTCGAAGACCCACTCCTTCGCCTCGCGGCTGGCGACGAAGTTGGGCCTTCCCTTGCGCTCGAGCTGCGCGATCTCCTTGTAGAACGGCCGGTAGGCGGCGAGCCCCGAGGAGTGCGTGAGCAGGTGACGGAAGGTGACGTGCGTCTTCTGGTGCACGCCGAAGTTGTGGAAGAAGCGCGTCACCCGGTCCTCGACGTCGAGGCGTCTGTCCTTGACCAGCAGCATCACGGCGAGCGTCGTCGCGAGCGGCTTGGTCAGCGACGAGAGGTCGAACACGACCTCCGCACGCATCGGTACCTTGTCGGGCTCGAGCGAGCGACAGCCGACCGCACGCTCGAGAAGCGTCTCGCCGCCACGGCTGACCAGCAGCACCGCGCCCGGGAAGACGCCCTTCTGGGCGGCCTCCTCGAGCGCACGCTCGACCGCGGAGAAGTCCATCTCATTCGACCAACGGCTCGAGGCCGCAGAGCTCGCCTTCGTCCATGCTGGTCGGAGTACCGTCGGGACGGCCGACGCGCAGCCGTACCGCGACGCCGAGCGGGACGCCGTAGTGCACCGGGCCGTGTCCGACCGGCGCGCCGAAGCCGATCGGAACGTCGAGGTCGCCGAGGCAGTCGAGGATCGTGTCGCAGAGGTCGTCCGCCTCGCCGCAGTCGGGCATGGTGCCGAACACGAAGCCGCGCACGCCGTCGAGCATCCCGGCCTGGCGCAGCTGGACGAGCATACGGTCGATGCGGCGCAGCGGCCGCTCGTTGGTGTCCTCGAACAGGGCCACGGCTCCGGCGAAGCGCGGTGCGAACGGCGTGCCGGCGAGCGATGCGAGGACCGTCAGACAGCCGCCGAGCAGCGGACCCGTCGCGCTGCCGGCGACGACCGCGCGCGGAACCGGGATGCGCCAGTCGCTCGCGCCCGCGGCGAGCGCGAGCAGGTGCTCGAGCGTCCCGGCCTCGCGCTGGGCGACGAGGTCGTGCGCCACCATGGGGCCGTGCAGGGCGGCGACGCCGACGTTCCGGACGAGGAACTGCAGCAGCGCCGTCGCGTCGCTGAAGCCGATGCACAGCTTGGCGTGCCGCCGCATCCACGCGGGGTCGATCTCGGGCAGGATGCGCGCCACCCCGTAGCCGCCGCGGGCGCACCAGACCGCGCGGACGTCGGGGTCGGCGAAGGCGTCGAGAAGCTGCCGGCGGCGGTCGACGTCGCAGGCCGCGAAGTAGCGGTGGCTGCGGCCGGGGGCAGGCAGGGCGACGCGAAAGCCGAGACCCTCGAGGATCGCCGCCCCCGCCGCGAGCCGGTCCGGATCGACCTTGCCCGAGGGAGCGACCACCGCCACCCGGTCGCCCGGGCGCAACGCCGCCGGCCTGATCAGCTCCGCTGCATCCATGCCGCTCAACCCCCGCCGCGAGAGCACGACTCAGGTGGGCTAGACAACACAACCGGGCGCGCAAAGCGAGGGATCGGATCGCTCGACCGCGCGCGTCGGGCGCACCGCGGGCGCGCCCGACGCGGTTGAAATGCCCTCGCGGCATGGTAGCGGACCCGTGGGTCGAGCGCGCGCAGGACCGTGCGGCGCGACGCGCCACCTGCCGTCGTTTCCGTGTCGATGTCGCAGCAACAGCTCCTCACGCTCGGGCGCTCCGTCGTCG
>JBFMAS010000523.1:0-8698 GCA_040755575.1 Thermodesulfobacteriota bacterium | reverse complement strand
GCGCCGCGGCTCGGCGGTCGAGGGAGGCTCGGCGCCTGCGCCGCCCGCCTTCCTCACGCTGCGCGGCGGGCTCGGTCAGCTGGTGTCCGCGCTCCGCGGCGCGCTGCGCCGCACCATCGTCCACGTCGGGGCCCGCGTCGTGCGGCTCGAGCGCCTGCGCGGCGCGGACGAGATGCCGGACGCGCGCGACGCCACGGCGCGGAGGACCGCCTCCGTGGCGCCGCACCCCTATCGCCTCGAGCTCGCGGACGGTGCATCGCTCACGGCCGACGCCGTCGTCCTGGCCGTGCCGGCGCGCGAGTCGGCGCGGCTCCTCGCCGACGTCGCACCCGCGCTCGCGCGCCGGCTCGGCGCGCTCGGTACCGTCTCGACGGCCAACGTCTCGCTCGGCTACCGCGAGCGCGACGTCGCCCACCCGATGGCGGGCTTCGGCTTCCTCGTGCCGCGCGGCGAGCACCGCGACGTGTTCGCGTGCACGTGGACGTCGAGCAAGTTCGCGCAGCGCGCGCCCGCGGGCATGCGCCTCCTGCGCGTCTTCGTCGGCGGCACCGGCAGGGAGGCGCTCGCGCTGCGCGACGAGCGCGACGTCGTCGCCGGCGTCCGGCGCGAGCTCGCCGACATCATGGGCATCACGGCGGAGCCCGTCGTCACGCGCGTGTTCCGCTGGCTCGGCGGGCAGCCGCAGTACGAGGTCGGACACCTGACCCGCGTGCAGGAGATCGACTGGCTCGCGCAGCGCGAGCCCGGACTGTTCCTTGCCGGCAGCGCGCTGCACGGGGTCGCGATCGCGGACTGCGTGTCGGACGCGCGGCGCTGCGCCGCCGCGGCGAGCGAGTTCGTCGCCGCTCAGCGCGGCGTGCGCGGGGTGTATCCCGGCGGCTGATGAGCGCAGGCCGGGTCCTCGGCGAACGGGTTGCCGGTGGCGGCGAAGGCGCGCGCGCGCGAGCCCGAGCAGATCGGGTTGAAGCGGCACGCCGCGCACTTGCCCTCGAGCCGCGCGCGGTCCCGCAGGCCGCAGAAGAGCGGGCTCTCCCGGTAGATGGCGGCGAGCCGGCGCTCGCGCACGTTGCCCGCCCGCAGCGGCAGGAAGCCGCTCGGGAAGACGTCGCCGTCGTGCGCGACGAACACGAAGCCCTTGCCGTCGGTCACGGCCGGCGGAAGGGGCAGCCGTGCGCGCCCCGCGTCGCGCCCGCGCTCGACGACGACGCGCCGGTACGCGGGCGCCGCGGTCGTCTTGACCGCGATGCCGCTGCGGGTCGTGAAGTCGTGCAGGAAGTGGAACGCGACCTCGCAGTCCGCCGCCGTCGGCTCGTCGGACGCCCGCGCACGTCCGACGGCGACGACGAAGAAGACGCTCCACAGGTCGGGCGCGAGCTCCGCGACGAGCTCGGCGACCGCCGGCAGCGTGGCCACGGAGGCGCGGCGCACGCTGGTGTTGATCTGCAGGGACAGCCCCGCCGCGCGCACGGCCGCCGCGGCCTTCAGCGTCGCGGCGAACGAGCCCGGCGCGCCGCGGAAGTCGTCGTGCGAGGCCGCGTCGGCGCCGTCGAGGCTCAGCGCCACCCGCACGACGCCCGCCGCGGCGAAGCGCGCGATGGCCTCGCCGGTCAGGAGCGGCGTCACGCTGGGCGCGAGCGCGATGCGCAGCCCCGCCGCGACCCCGCGCTCGACGATGGCGAACAGGTCCGGGCGCTTCAGCGGGTCGCCGCCCGTCAGCACGACCACGCCCGGGTCGAGCTCGACGAGCTGCTCGATCAGCTCGAGCGCCTCGGTCGCGTCGAGCTCGCCGGGTGCGGGACGCGGCATCGCACACGCCCGGCAGTGCCGGCAGGCGAGGTCGCACGCGCGGGTCACCTCCCAGATCGCAACCACCGGCGAGCGTGCGAGGTCGATGCTGCGCCGCGGGTAGGGCATCGCGGGCGAAGCTCTGCTCTCCACGCAGGGCTGGGGAGGCGAGATGCGTGCCATGGTCGTGCACGCGCGCGCGGGGGGTTTTCGATTCGCTCTGGCCGCTCTGGGAATGGCGCGCGGCGAGCGCTTCCCACGGCTGGGAAGCGCGCTGGTTTGACACCGTTTTCCCTCGCCACGTACTGTCGCGGAGCACCTTCCAGCCCGCCGTGCACGGCCGCTCCGCAGGAGGACGAGAGGATGAAGCAGTTCCAGGGACGGATCGCCGTCGTCACCGGCGGCGGCACGGGGATGGGCCGTGAGCTCGCGCGTCAGCTCTCGGCCGAGGGCTGCCACGTGGCGATGTGCGACGTCTCGGCGGACGGCATGGCGGAGGCGCGCGAGCTCTGCCTCGCCGACGCGCCGCACGGCACGCGCGTCACGACGACGCTCGCCGACGTGTCCGACGAGCGCCAGCTCGAGGCCTTCCGCGACGCGGTCGTGCGCGAGCACCGGACGCAGCACGTCAACCTGCTGTTCAACAACGCGGGCATCGGTGCGGCCGGCAGCCTGATCCGCGACTCGCGCGCCGACTGGGAGAAGACCTTCGGGGTGTGCTGGTTCGGGGTCTACTACGGCACCCGCGTGTTCCTGCCGCTGCTGCTCGCCGCCGACGAGGCGCACCTCGTCAACACGAGCAGCGTGAACGGCTTCTGGGCGTCCCTCGGGCCGCATACCGCACACACCGCGTACAGCTCGGCAAAGTTCGCGGTGAAGGGCTTCACCGAGGCGCTGATCAACGACTTCCGGATCAACGCGCCGCACGTCAAGGTGTCGCTCGTCATGCCCGGTCACGTCGGCACGTCGATCGTCATCAACAGCGCCCGGCTGCTCGGCCGCGACCCGAAGCAGATGAGCGACGACCAGCTCGCCGAGGCACGCGCCACGATCGAGCGGCTCGGCTTCGAGATCGGCGCGGTGTCGAACGATCAGCTCCGCGAGCTGCTGCAGCAGCGCGCCGAGTCCTTCCGCGACGACGCGCCGATGAGCGCGGCCGAGGCCGCCAAGGTGATCCTCGACGGCGTGCGTGCCGAGCGCTGGCGGATCCTCGTCGGCCGCGACGCCGAGATCCTCGACCGCATGGTCCGCGAGACGCCCGAGGAGGCCTACGAGAGGTCGTTCTTCGATCGGTTCGCGGCGGCCGCGGGCTGGCAGCTGCCGCGTCCCGAGCAAAGCTGACGTCGAGCCCGCGAGTCCGACCGGCTGCTACTTGACGAGCAGGATCGGGCAGCGGCAGAGGATCGCGGTCTTGTAGCTGGTCGTGCCGAGGCCCTGCACGCCCTTCTTCGGCTCCACGCGGTGTGACGCCATGACGATGACGTCGGCGCGCATGCGGTCCGCCCACTTGACGATGTCGACCATCGGCTCGCCGACGATCACCTCGCAGCTCACGTCGAGCCCGTCCTTCGCGACGCGCTTCGCCATCGCGGCGAGCTTGCGGCGCGCCGCCTTCTCGAGCTGCGCGTAGAAGCCGCGCAGCTCGCCGGCGGGCAGACCGTCGATGCGCTGGATCACGTGCAGCAGCGTGAGGCGCCCCGAGCGCTGCGCCGCCAGCTCCGCGGCGACGCGCAGCGCGCGCTCGTTGCGGCCCGAGAGGTCGACGGGGGCGAGGATGCGCTTGAACATGGACCCCCTTGCCACCGCCGCCGGCGCGCTTCAAGGACGCGTCATGCCGTTGCGCGCGCTCGCGGCCACGCTCGCCGCCGTCGCCGTCGTGACCCTGGCGGGCGCCGTCGTGCCCGGCGGCGCGGCCGGCGCCGACGAGCACGAGCTCGTGCGGGGCCTCGTCGCGCGGCACGCCGCAGACGAGCCGGCGCTGGCGAGCCGGGCCACGATCGCGGAGACCTCGCTCACGCGCACCGACGACCTGCGGCTCGCCGCGCCCGACGGCCGTACCTGGCGCTACTTCGTTCGCGCGCCGCGCCGCGGCGACGCGCGCGGGCTCGCGGCGGTGCTGGTGCTCGCCGGCATCGAGACCGGGCGCGAGAGCCTCGCCTACGTCGCCGAGCGGGACGACATGGTGCTGCTCGCGATGGACTACCCGTTCGCCGGCGCCGAGCAGCTCGGCGGCTGGGCGCTCGTCGGTGCCCTGCCCGAGCTGCGCGCGGCCGCGCTCTCGACCATCGAGGGCGCGGCGCTCGGCGTCGCGCACCTCGCGGGCCGCCCGGACGTCGACCCGGGCCGGATCACCGTCCTCGGCGTGAGCTTCGGCAGCATCTTCGCGATCGCCCTCGGCGCGCACGACCCGCGTGCGAGCGCCGTGGTGGCGATCTACGGCGGCGGCGACCTCGGACGGCTCGCGCGGCGCAACCTGCGCGCGCCGTGGTGGCTGCCGTCGTTCCTCGTCGGGCCGATCGTGCGCGCCTGGTTCGGCGAGCTCGAGCCGCTGTCGCACGTCGCGTGGATCGCGCCGCGCCGCTTCCTCATGGCCGCGAGCACCGAGGACGAGATGTTTCCGCCGTCCTCGGCGCGCGAGCTGTTCGAGCGCGCCGGCGAGCCGAAGCAGATCCTGTGGTACGAGAGCGGCCACATGGACCTGTTCGACCCGGAGCTGCTGCGGCGCTTGACGGGTGACGTCGTCGCGCGGCTCCAGGCGAGCGGGCTCGTCGGTGCGCAGCCGGGCGCAGCGCGGAGCGCTGCGCCGTGAGGCGTCGCGCACGCCGGCGGGTCACAGCATCCGGCGCAGCAGCTCCTCGGCCTCGGCGAGGCTCATGTTCTTCGGCACCGGGTAGTCCCGGTGCGCCTCGACCATCGCGGCGCGTGCGATCTCCGGCACGTCGGCCGCGCGCAGCGCGTCGATCCGCTGCGGGATGCCCACCGACGCGTTCAGCTCGCGCACGCGCTCGACGAAGCGCTCGGCGAGCTTCGCTTCCGGCTCGTGCTCCTCGCCCGCGCGGATCGCGACCGCGAGCTGCGCGAGCCGCGTCTGCGCGCCCGGCTCGGTGCGGACGAAGTCGAGCACGTAGGGCAGGGTGATCGCGTTTGCGAGGCCGTGCGGCACGCCGTACATGCCGCCGATCTTGTGCGAGAACGCGTGCACGTAGCCGACGTAGGCCTTGGTGAAGGCGAGCCCCGCGTAGAACGCGGCGACGGCCATCGCCTCGCGCGCCTCGAGGTCCGCGCCGTTCTCGTACGCGCGCGGCAGGTGGCCGAAGATCATGCGCGTCGCCGCGATGCAGTGCGACGCGGTGTCCGCATGCGGCCAGCGGTTGACGTACGCCTCGACCGCGTGCGTGAGCGCGTCGAGCCCGGTCGCGGCGCTGATCGGCTTAGGCATTCCGGTCATGAGCGTCGGGTCGAGCGCGGTCGCGAGCGGGACGAGCCGCGGGTCGATGACCGCCGACTTCGCGTGCGCGACCGGGTCGGTGACGACCGCGGCGACCGTGACCTCCGAGCCGGTGCCCGCGGTGGTCGGGATCGCGTATAGCGGCAGCATCGGCTTGCCGACCTTGAGCACGCCGACCAGCCTCTCGGGCGGCTTGCCGCTCACCGCCATCGCGTCGATCACCTTGGCCGCATCGATCACCGAGCCGCCGCCGACGGCCAGGATCGCGTCGCTGCCGTGCGCGCGGACCGCCGCGAGGCCCGCCTGCAGCACCGGGTAGGTCGGGTCGGGCGTGACCGCGTCGTGCACCGCGACGTCGATGCCCTGCGCGGCGAGCGCGTCGCGGATCGGGCCGATCAGGCCGAGCTTCGCCAGCACGGCGTCGGTGACGATCATCACGCGCCGTACGCCGGACTGACCGATCATCCCGCACAGCCGCAGCGCCGAGCCCGGCCCGACGAAGGCCGCCGGGCGCGGGATCGCGACCACCCGCGAGACCGGCCACTGCAGGGGCTTCAGCGCCCGGTAGCCGAGCAGGCGCAGCTCGAACAGCGCGGGCCAGTTCCAGTCGATGCTCTGGGTCGGGGTCACGCCGCCATCATGCTGTTCCGCGCGCCGGAGTTCCACCCGGGCCCGGCGATGTGCTTGACGGGCGTTCCGCCGTCGGGCGCGGCGCCGCGCTTGCCCGGGACGCGCGCCGCCGCTAGTGACGCCTCGCGAGACCAGCATGCGCGACGCAGCGTCCAAGGGCCCCGACTCGCCCGCCTCGGCCGACGGCGCGCCGGCGCCCGCCCCGGGGCGCTTCCCCTGGCACGCCCGCCTGCTGCTGCTGCGCCCGGGCCGGATCGCGCAGGCGCTCGACGCCATCCGCGCGGCGCGGGTCGTCGAGCCGGTGCCGACGCCGTTCCAGATCGAGCTCGGCGTGCTGCGCATGTGGCACCGCATCCTGTTCCGCCCGGAGACGATCGGCACCACCGCCGACTTCCCGGTCCGCGACGACCGCTGGGCGCGCCTCCTCGAGCGGCGCTGGATCCGCTTTCCGTTCCTGCTGCGCGAGGGCTCGGTGGTGCCGTGGGACCTGTCGGGGCTGCTCAGCACGCCGGAGCGCCTCATGACCCACCTGCTCGGCACGCACCACGACGGCCTGCAGTTCGTCTACGACATGCAGATGCTGACCGCCTATCCGGGCGCGCTCGAGGAGCTGCGCGAGCGCGCACGCGCGGTGGTCGAGCACGACACGCCGCGCGCACGCTGGCTGCGCAACCTGTGCGTCTACGAGCGCTACCACGAGACGCTGCTCGAGGTCGTGGAGCGCGCGCTGCGCGACGGCATCCAGCTGCCGCCCGATCAGGCGGACGACCCCGACATCTCGTTCCTCGCCTACCTCCGCTGGTGCGCGCTGCAGCCGGCGACGCCGCGCGAGGCGTGGCGCGCCTGGCGCGAGGGACGCTTGACGTTCGCGCCGGGGCCGGTGCCGGCGCCGGCCGCCGCCGGCCCGATCGCTCGATGACCGCGGACGAGCTGCTCGACGCCGACCACCGCACGCTGCGCGCGCTGCTCGCGGGCGGCCATCCGATCGACCCCGACGCGCTCGCCGGCTGGCAGTACCGCGGCACGAGCCTCGGCATGCCGGCGATCGTCGACCGGCTCGCCTGGAAGACCTTCGTCAAGGCGTTCCACCGCGATGCGGGCGCGCCGTTCGTGCGCGGCTGGAACCTGCGCATCCGGCAGACCGGGCTGCGCGGCCCGATCGAGCCGCTCGTGCGGAACGGCAGGCCGTTCAGCTTCGGCCACTTCCGCGTCGTCGAGCCGCGCGGCTACCGCGGGCCGCGCGGCGCGGACCGCGGCCTGCTGCTCGACTACGGCCTCGGCGGCAACGGTGCTCTCGACCCGACGAGCCGGCTGCGCGACCCGGTGGTCGCGCTCGAGGCGGGCAGCGCGGAGCTGCTGCTCGGCTGGAGCTACCTCGACCTCGGCCTGGTCAACGTGCCGACGCCGAGCTTCTTCACGCTCGAGCGCTGCGCGCCGGTCGGCGAGCCGGTGCCGGCGCGGGGCCGGTAGCCGGCCAGGGCGCCTCGCCCGCGGCCGCGCCGCGCCGGCGCTCGCGTCGTGGCGCGAAGCCGGCGATAACGACGGGCATGCAGGCCATCGTCCGAAGCGCCGGCGGCTCGCGGTGACGCGCGACGCCGCCTCCGACGCGCCGCCGTGGGACCAGCACGATCCGCTCGCGTGCCCCTGCTGCGGCGGCGC
Organism: Thermodesulfobacteriota bacterium; assembly: GCA_040755575.1. Taxonomy (GTDB): domain Bacteria; phylum Desulfobacterota; class Binatia; order UBA12015; family UBA12015; genus DATCMB01. The sequence goes on along the minus strand of JBFMAS010000523.1, from coordinate 1,176 downwards.
GCTCGCGGCCGGCGAGGCGAGCTGGAGCTGCCGCGGCTGCGCGCGCGCCTTTCGCGCCGTGCTCGGCATCCCCGACCTGCGCGTCCCGATCGGGCCCGCCGCCGTCGAGCAGGACGAGGACTGGGCCGTGGCGTGCGACCTCGCCGGCGCGTATCCGCGCACCTCGTTCGAGGACCTGATCGAGCGGCTGTGGTCGCACCGCCTCACCCGCGACGCCGTCCGCCGCCCGCACGCCGCGATGCGGACGGCCCAGCTCCGCGGCGCGCCGCTGCGCTACGCGCGCGATCTCTCCGGCGCGGGCTGGCTCGGCGCGCTGCTCGCGGGCCGGCCGTGCGAGCGCGTGCTCGACCTCGGCTGCGGCCCGGGCGGCTTCCTCCTGCCGGCCGCGCGCCGCTTCCCGGGCGCCGTCGGCGTGGACCTCTCGCTCGCCTGGCTCGTCATCTGCAGGAAGCGTCTCGAGGACGCTCGTGTCACGGCCCGGCTGCTGTGCGCCTGCGCCGAGCGCCTGCCCTTCACGCCGGACGCCTTCGACCTGGTGGTGTCGCCCGACGTGATCGAGCACGTCGCCGACCGCGACGCGACGGTGCGCGAGGCGCACCGCGTGCTGCGGCCGGGCGGCCTGCTCGTCTGCACGACGCCCAATCGTTTCAGCTTGACGGCGGAGCCGCACTACCAGGCCTGGGGCGTCGGCCTGCTGCCCCGGGCATGGATGAACGGCTACGTCCGCTGGCGCACGGGACAGGACTTCCACTCGACGTACCCGCTCTCGGCGCGCGACCTCCGACTGCTCTTCGGCCGGCACTTCGCGAGCGGCTGCCGCCTGCTCGTGCCCGAGGTGCCGCCCGAGGAGATCGCGATCTTCCACCCCGCGAAGCGCGTGGCGGCCCGGCTGTACAACCGCGTCATCCGCCTCGCGCCCGTCCGTGCGGGGCTGCGCACGGTGGCGCCGTTCTTCCGCGTCGTCGCGGCGAAGGAGCCTGCGCGGGGCACGCGCGCAGGATGACGCGGCAGCGCCGTCGCTGGCTCTATCGCGGCTCTCGGGAGATCGACCGCGCGAGCGCGTCGCCGGTGCGGCCGCGCGCCGTCGTCGCGCGATCGCCGGCGGCGGCGAGGTTGCCGTACGCGCGCCCCTTCCACGCGGCGCCGACGCCGCGGTAGTGGCGCCACGCGGACGAC
>JBFMAS010000522.1:0-3572 GCA_040755575.1 Thermodesulfobacteriota bacterium | reverse complement strand
CGCGCCGCGCGGCCGCCGCGGACGCCGTCGTGACCGACCTCGTCGCGGCCGCGACGCGGCTCGCGGACGCACGCGACGCGCTCGCGCGCGGGGCCTGCGCGCGCATCGCGCCGGCCGGCGCCGTTCCGACGCAGATCCTGCTCGCGAGCGATGCGCGCAGCGTCCTCGTCCGCCCGCTGACGGCGCTGCGCGCCGGCAGGCGCTACGCGCTGGTCGCCTACGGCTTCGCCGCGCCGGAGGTCGAGCGTCTGCGCGAGTCGCTCGTGCCGCGTCCGCAGGGCGACGGGCTGCTGATCCCGGAGGGCGCGTTCGCCGAGCCGGCGGCCGAGGCTTTCGCCGGCGACGCGGGCGGGATCTCGGCCGCGCGGACGACCGAGCTCGTGCGCCGGCTCACGCGCGACGCGGCCGCGATGCCCGGCCTCGGTCCGTTCTCCGGCGTGCGGGTGACGTTGCCCGAGCCGCTGCGCGCGGAGCAGCTCGGCGAGCTGCGCTTCGCCTTCGTCCCGGCGGACGCGGCCCCCGCTGGGTCGGCGCTCGCCGTCTACCGTACCCTCGACCCGCGCGACGGCCTGCTCGCGTATCGCGCCCGGCTCGCGGGGCTCGACTGCCCCGCGACGGCGGCCGAGGCACGTGACGTCAAGCAGGAGCTCGGGGCGCGCCTGCCGCACGTCGCGCGCCTGCTGCACGGCACGTACCGCTCGCTCGACCTCGGCGACGCGGCGGGCGGCGCCGCGCGTGCGCTCGGCGTGCCGGCCGGTGAGGCGAGGGCCGTCGAGCGCCCCTACCTGCTCGCCCTGCCACGCGACGTCGGACCGCAGACGCCGCTCGTGCTGGCGGTCGACGGCCACGCCGGGCGTGCGTCGCGCATCCTCGGCAAGCACGCGGCCGCGCTCGCCGAGCGGGGGATCGCGGTGCTCGCCGTCGAGCTGCCCCACCACGGCGAGCGACGGGCCGCCGGTCGCGAGTTCCTCGACGCGCTCGACCCGGCGGATCTCGGGCGCAACATCCGTCAAGCCGCCGTCGACGTGCTGGCCGCGGTGCAGGCGGTGGCGCGCTGCGGGCTGCGGACGGACGGCGGAGAGACGCTGCGCTTCGCCCGCCCGCGCTACCTCGGCTACTCGCTCGGCGGCATGGTGGGAGCGCTCGCGCGCTCGGTCGAGCCGCTGCTCGGCACCACCGTGCTGGTCGCGCCGGGCGGCGACATCCTCGGCTGGCTCATGTGGCGCATCGCCCCGGAGCTCGGCGCGACCTACGTGACGTGCCTCGGCGGTCCCGCGGAGGGGCAGAGCTGCGTCCCGACCGGCCGGTGCACGGCACCCGCCGTGTGCATCACCGACCCCTACCTCGAGCGGCTCCAGCTCGTGATCGCGCTGCCGTACGAGATCGCGGCCGCGGCGGGCGACCCGCTGAGCTACGCGACGCACCGCACCGGCGGCGCGAGCGACTCGCGCCTGCTCCTCGTGACGGCGGGCGACGACGTCGCGCTGCACCCGCTGCTCGCGACGCGGCTCGCCGACGCCTACGGGATGCGACCCGTCGCGGCGCGCCGGCGTCGCGGCCCGCGGTCGCAGATGGTGCAGTGGCCGCAGCTCGGGCACGACCTGATCGACCGGCCCGCGGTGCGCGCCCAGGTCTACGAGTTCCTCGCGAGCGACGGCCGGCGGCTGCTCGTCGCCGAGGACGCCGCCCCCGCCGAGCCGCCGGGATGGTACAAGGTGTACGGGCCGTCGCGGCGGTGAGGCGCTTCCGTCCGCTTCCACGTGCGCAGCCGACGTGGTTGGCTGCGCGGAAAGGAGCGCGTGATGGAGATCCGCATCGAGGGGGACGCCGCGGCGGTGGCGCGTGCCGGGGCGGAGTTCATCGCTGCCGCCGCGCGCGCGGCGACGGCGGCGCGCGGCGCGTTCCACCTCGCGGTGAGCGGCGGGCACACGCCGTGGGAGATGATGCGCGAGCTGGTCGGCGAGGACGTCGCCTGGGACGCGGTGCACCTGTTCCAGGTCGACGAGCGCATCGCGCCGGACGGCGACCCCGACCGCAACCTGACGCACCTGCACGCGAGCCTGCTCGCCTACGTGCGCATCCCCGCCGAGCACGTGCACGCGATGCCGGTCGAGGCCGGCGACCCGGAGGCGGGCGCGGCCGAGTACGCGCGCACGCTGGCCGCGGTGGCGGGCGCGCCGCCCGTCCTCGACCTGGTCCACCTCGGCCTCGGCCCCGACGGGCACACCGCGTCGCTGGTGCCGGGCGACGCCGTCCTCGGCGTCGGCGACCGCGACGTCGCCGTCACCGCGAGCGCCTATCAAGGCCGGCGCCGGATGACGCTCACGTATCCGGCGATCGAGCGGGCGCGCGAGGTCCTCTGGCTGGTCGACGGTCCGGCAAAGGCCGAAATGCTGGCGCGCCTCGTCGCGGGCGACGCGTCGATCCCCGCGGGCCGCGTCCGCGCCGCGCGCGCCACGGCGATCGTCGACAAGCTCGCCGCGACCAGGCTCGCCTGACGGCGCTCAGGCACGATCGCGGACGTTCACCTCGCCCATCCTCCGCGCGCAGCTCGCGCAGCAGAAGAAGTGGCCGCTCGCCTCGACGCCGTGGCCGAGGATCATGCAGCCGCAGTGGTGGCAGCGCGGCGCGAGCGCATGGGCGGCGCACTCGAAGCTGTCGAAGACGTGCGTCGCGCCGGCCGCGACGACCTCGAACGACTTGTCGTAGTCGTTCTGACACACCTCGCAGCGGGCCATGGCTACGCTCCCGTGCGGCGGCAGAAGGCCCCCCGCACCGCGCTCCGGTTCGAGCCGGGACGACCGACGACGTCGAGCAGCATGTCGCGACCTCCTGACGAGGCCCTCGCCGCGGGTGATCTCGCCCGCGGGCCGAGAGCGATCCGCAGGCGAGGACGTGCAAGAGCGCTGCCCGGCGCGCCACGCCCGGCTGCGTCCGGCGCGCCGCGGCGCGCCGTGCCGCGCGGCCGCCGCGTGCACAAAACGGCAGGCAGCTTTTGCAAGCGGCCCGCGGACGTGCGGTGCCTCACAGGAAGGCGAGGTCGAGGTCCGGCTCGGTCCAGCGCTCGTCCGGGTCGCCCGTGTCGACGGGCAGCACGCCGGCGAGCACGCTCGCCGGCGACATGCCGAGCCAGCGCGTCAGGATCGTGCCGTAGACGTCGCGCAGGTCGGTCGAGCGGAACGGGTCTCCGGCCGCCTGCGAGTAGACCGTGTTGCCGGAGTCGTCGAGCGAGGAGGGGCGGATGTCGGGATGGTTGCCGTAGACGCCGCCGGCGACGGCCCCGCCGACGACCAGCACGGGGCCCTGCGAGCCGTGGTCGGTGCCGAGCTTCTCCTGCAGCGGGTTGCGGGCGCCGATCATGTAGCGCAGCCAGCTGTTCTGCCGCAGCCGCAGGTCCCTGCCGGCCGGCGTGAAGCCGGCGGGCTTGAACGACAGCAGCTTGTCGGCGGCGGCGCCGCGCGTCGGGTGACGCGCGAGCAGCTTCGCGACCTCCTTCTCGGGCGCGCCGAAGCCCGTGCGGCGCAGCAGGTGGCGCGCGTCCTCCACCGTCAAGGGCGTCCCCTCGTCCCCCA
>JBFMAS010000521.1:0-4505 GCA_040755575.1 Thermodesulfobacteriota bacterium | reverse complement strand
GTGAAGCTTGACGCGTTCCTCTTCGCAGTGCTCTTGAGCAAGGTCGTCGGCTTTGTCCCTCAGCACACGCGCGCGGTAGAACCATCGCGCGTTGCGCTCGATCGCGTCGAGCTTCTCGCGTGGCAGGCGGCTTCCGTCCGGCGCGGGGATGACTTTGAGCACGGCGCTCGCGCCCACGGTGTACTGGGACGCGAGCCGCCACGTGCGCGCGTCGTGCTTCTCGATCACGAATTGCTGTACGACTTGAACGCCGAACACGTGCGAAAGGAGACCGCGGTAGAACGCGCCGATCAGATCGCCAATGACCCACGGCCATCCAGACGGTACGAGCTCGCGGACAAGCGCGGTCGGGTCAACGTGCGTCGCTGCCCTTACCCTAGTGTACGTCTCTTCGGCGCCGTCAAGCAGCGCGCGCAGGCGCTCGGTCTCTGCGGGCTTCTCAATGCGCGCGAGCAGCTCGACGTCGGCGAAGTCCGGACGCAGTATGTCGGCGCGGCCACCGAAGCCGAGGGCCTGCGCGTAGTCGTCGCGCGCCTTCGCGTACTCTCGCGCCGCCGCGTGGATCCCGCTCTCCTCGCCCCAACGCGCGGACGCCTCCACGACGCGGGGATGCGTGCAGAGCTCGCGCATGAACGCAGCGCGGGCGATCGCGTGGCGGACGACTGCGCCTAGGTCGCCACGCAGCTCCTCAGCGTAGGGCGACGGCACCCCCCACGGCCGCCCGAAGGGTCGCGCCGCGTACCCTTGCGGCAAACGCGCCGCCGTCGTAGACGACGCAGTAGGTTGGTCCTTTGCCCCGGTAGCCGCTGGCACGCGGCGCCGGGGCTTCTTCTTGGTCACGCCTCTGCGCGCCGCGGTCTGCCGCCCTTGCGGCCATTGATCCGCGCCGCTCGTGCCTTCGCCTCACTCGTCACGCGCCCGAGAAGGGCGCCGAGACCGACGAAGCGAAGACGACCGCGCCGCCCGCGGGCCGGCAGGTCGTAGCGCAGAACGGCCACGTCACCCCGCGGCCGTGGCTCGCGGCCGAGCTCGCGCAGGGTATCGAGATGCGCAGCCAGGGCGCCCCGGATCGCGCGGCGCGCCTGCGCGGCAGTGTCGGCGGCGGCGTACACACCCGGCAAGCCGGCGACATAGGCGCTGAACGAGCCGTTCTCCTCGCGCTCGATCACGGCCGTGAAGTGCTGAGTCATAGTCCTGCCTCCCTGAGAATCCGATTCGCCAGCCCCGTGCCTACTTCCTTCTTGGTGTGGACCGACACGGTGATGACGCGCTTCGTCTCGGGGTGAACAAACTGCCGGTGGCTGCCCTTGCCCTTGCGCTGCTCCACATAGCCAGCCGCTTTGAGCCGCCGGATAAGCTCGCCCCAAGTCATCGGGCCGATGCTAACCCAACGTCCGGTTAAGAGCAAAGGGGGGCGAAGCGAGAGCAGCTCCGCCGTCAGGCCGCGCGGCGCACGTAGCCGCGCACCGTCCGCCGCCCGCGCGGGCGCACGCGCAGAGCCGCCTGCGCACGGCACCACGCGGGATCGAGCCCAAGCCACCCCGCGACGTCGATGAAGTTGAACCCGCCGACGCACGCGCCGGCCGCGTCGCTCATGAGCCAGGCGAGCGCGTCACGCCGGCCCTTGCGCGCGTCGTGCAGCGCGGTGTGGAGCAGCGCCGCCAGGAGCCGCTGCTCGCCCGTCTCCTGGCGCGTGCTGTCCGGCTCCGTCGCGAGCGCGTGCGCGGTCAAAGGCGGCCGAAGCCGAGCGACGGCATGAACGGCGCGCCGCTCGGATGGCAGCGCTTGCGGGCGTGCGCACGGGTCCCCGGCCCGTCGTCTCGAGTACAACGCTCGTCGAACGTGAGCGCCGGCATCCGCGGCACGCGACGCTGCGCGCGGTACACCTCCGCCGCACGCTCCGCGCGCGCGCGCCAGTCGTCACGCTGGCGTGCGAGCGCCGACAGGTCGATGTCGGTGCAGCCCGCGTCGACCATGTTGCGCACCACGCGCTGCACGTCCGCGCGCCGTGCGGCCGTGCCGCCCACAGACAGTCGTCGCTCCATCTCCTCACCTCCCCTATCCGCTCACTATGCTAGCATGCGCGACCGAGCAGCACCGCCCGCGCGACGTCGACCGGCACGTCGAGCACGTCGCAGATGGTGGCGAACGCGAAGGCGTGGTCGCGCCCGTCGTCGTCGAGCCAGCGCTCGGCCGCCGTCCGCACACGCGCATCCCCGCCGAGGTCCTCGAGCGCGCCCTTGAGCACCGCGACCATGAGCCGCGCTGCAGGGGTGTCCACGCGCCGCGCCAGCGCGTCGAGCCACGCACGCGCGGCGCCACCCGTCAGGCGCACCGGTGCGGCACCCTCGCGGTACGCCGAGCGCGCCGCCTGCACCGTCCCTGTGCGCCGGTGCTCGTCCCGCGCCGCCCGCTGCGCTGCGCGCGCTTCCTCGCGCGTCGAGAACCGGCCGAGGTAGATGCGCGCGCCGCCGAGCGACACCTTGGCTGCGACCGTGGCTGCGACCGTCACCGGCGCACCGTCGCGATGGGGATCCGGTGCTCGACGACATGGACCGGGTCGCCGACACGGACCTCCTCGCCGGGCGCCACGTCCAGCAGCACCACCTCATCACCCGTCCGCTGCCACGTGCCGCACCAGCCGGCCAGCTCCTCGAACGTGTCGGCATGCGTGTAGTCGACGATCTTGCCGTAGCGGATCAGCGCGAAGGTCATGGGCTTCTCGTGCGACTTGCCGCGCGAGGGGTGGTCTCCTCGTCGTCGTCCGCCGGGGGGCGCGGGCAGCGACAGCAGCCCCGCCACTCGGTCGTCGGCGTGCCACACTGACCGCACCGGGGGCAGACTTTCGTCGGCGCGGGCCAGGCAGCCGCAGGCGGCTTCGATCGTCATGGTGTGGTCTCCTCTTCGTCGTCGGGGGCGTCGCCGTGGTCGCAGTCGGCGGCGGGCTCCTCCCTTTGGTCGCTTCCGTCGCTTTGGTCGCAGTCGGAGGCGTCGGAGGGGTTCTCAGAATCGTCACGGAATTCACGCGGGACAGAGCGGGCCGCGCGACCCAAGCGGGGGGTCCCCATGGGGTCGCCAACGGGGCGCTCGTAGCGCGCCATCACCTCGGCGAGCGGCGACGGCGGCACGACGCGCCGCTTCGTGCCGAGCGTCGTGAGCGTCTCGCGCAGCTCGCGCACGAGCGCGCTGCGGTCCCTGACGGCCTGCACGAGCGCGCCGCGCCGCTTGTTCACGAGCCGGTCGCCCCGCTCGAGCAGCCAGGCGTTGACGCTGCCGAGCAGCAGCTTGGTCACCACAGCTTCGTCGATCAGGGCAAGCTCGGCCGTGCTGAGCTTGTCCTCGCCGCCGTAGTCGTCGATCAGGTCGGCGCGCCACGCCGCGAGCGCCCGGCCTACCGTGGTCCGGCGGTCGACCGTGCGGCTGCCGAGCTCGCGGACGGCGCGCTTCAGCGCGTGGACGCCGTGCTTTCGGGCATTCACGTTGCTGCGCTGTCCGCCTCTCGTGCGCTTCTGCGACGTGGCTGTCTGCGGTGCGGAGCCGTCTCCGGAGGCCATCACCGGCGTCCTCCGGCCTGGACACCGCTTGGACACCGGGGCGGAAAAACCCGCGAAATAGCTGGATATTTTCCGCCATTCCGGATACGGGATCCCGCGTGTCGAGGGTGAAGCGGCGGCTCCTGGCCTAGGTCAATCGACCGACCTAGATGATCCGAGAGGCATTCGTTTCGCCATTCCCGCCGGTCGCTAGGCGCCCGCGCGCTCGGCAGACTTTTGCTTGATGCAGCGTCCGCGGAGTGTCCACGACCAGCCGCACTGACCGGAATTGGCGTGCAGACCTTGCGCGGAAGATCGAGTGTTTGTGCGGCTACGTGAGCTGACGGAACGTGGCGTGAATCGCGCCGCGTGATTTTGAGTCCGGCGCGTCTGCCATTTCGCCACTCCGGCGGGAGCGTCAAGCCACGAGAATGAGCCAATCTTCCCGTCACGGAGATCGTGCCCAACCCGGCGCGGAAGGGTACCTGATCGCACCCGGCTCCGCACAAGACGCTCGGGGGTGGTCAGCTTCGGAGCGAAGGGTGGGTCGGCTTCGCGGCGGCGGGACCACGGCATGCGCGGCGTCTACCGGCCGCCCCGACGCAGCCCCGCTGCCGCGTCGCTGCCGCTCGCCGGGCGAGCGCGCTGCCCTGCGGACGCCGTTGAGTCGCGTCCCGGTTCCCGGCACAAGGAAGTGAGTGGCACAGACGTACCGGCGGCCACCGTCGCCACGCCGTTCCACCGCCGTCAGCGCGCCGCAGGCCCGCGGCCGCCAGCGCGTCCGCTTCGTGCCGCGCGGCGTCGTGGAGCACCCGGCGCGCCGCCGCCGCCTCCGCGAGGCGGCCTCGTGGCGGGCGGTCGAGCGCCTGGTCACGGAGGTCACGCCGTCGAACGGCTGGGCGCTGGGCCTGGCGGTGGTGTGGCCGCAGCCGGCGATCGAGGAGCGGATCCGGCGGATCGCCGTGCAGCTCT
>JBFMAS010000520.1:0-2179 GCA_040755575.1 Thermodesulfobacteriota bacterium | reverse complement strand
GGCGGTCCGCCCCGCGGCGCGTCCGGCCCCGCGACGTCAAGAAATCGCGGCGCTGACCCGCGGCGCCTGCTCGCTCTCCTGCTGGCGGCGCCGGTGCTCGGTGAGCGAGACGGTCTTGTAGGTCGTCGGCTGATCGAGCCCGATGTCCATGATGCCCTTCTCGAGCCAGGCGTGGTTGCCCGCCATGACGCTCGCGGCGACCGCGTTGCGCCGCGCGTCCTCGTTGCTCCACAGGTCGGCGAACAGCTTCGTCACCTTGCGCTGCGACATCCTGCAGAACAGGTCGGCGAGCTCGAGCGCGCGCCCGGCCTCGGGGTCGCCGTTGTCGAGCATGCTCTTGGTGCGCGACAGCGTCGCCGCCATCGCGAACAGCTCCATGACGATGTCGACGCAGCGGAACAGGAAGCCCTGCTTGCGCTCCATCTTCGCCTGGTAGACGGCCATGCCGTGGAAGCTCGAGCGCGCGAGCTTGCGGCACGAGCGCTCGACGAAGCGCGCGTGCGGTGAGAGCTTGCCCCAGCTCGAGTAGCGGCTCGAGCCCGACAGGCCGCGGAACCAGAGCGGCGGGTACCACTTCGCGTAGAAGCCGAGGATGCCTGGCATCGCGCCCATCTTGGCGCCGAAGCCCTTCTTCGGGTCGATCATGGCGCCCGCGACCTCGAGGTGCTTGTCGACCGCCTCGCGCGCCATGAACAGGTGCATGATCTCGCTCGAGCCCTCGAAGATCAGGTTGATGCGGCTGTCGCGCATCAGGCGCTCGACCGGGACCGGGAACTCCTCGCGGCCGGCGAGCGACTTCTCGGTCTCGTAGCCGCGCCCGCCGCGGAGCTGCAGCGTCTTGTCGACGATCTCCCAGGCGCGGACCGTGTTCCACTCCTTCGCCGCGGCCGCTTCGAGGCGGATGTCGTAGCCGCCGCGGTCGGCCATCGCCGACGCGAGGCGCGACACCGAGTCCATCGCGAACGTGGTCGCCGCCATCTCGGCGATCGCGTGCCCGATCGCCTCGTGCTTCCAGATCGGCACGCCCCACTGCGTGCGCTCGGCCGACCAGCCGCGGCAGATCTCGAGGCAGGTCTTGGCGAGCCCGGCGGTGGTCGCGGGCAGCGTCAACCGTCCCGTGTTGAGCGTGATGAGCGCGATCTTGAGGCCCTTGCCCTCCTCGCCGACCAGGTTCTCCTTCGGCACGCGCACGTCCTTGAAGCTGATCACGCCGTTGCCGAGCGCCTTGAGCCCCATGAAGCGGCAGCGGTGCTCGACCTTGACGCCCGGCCAGCCGGTCTCGACGATGAAGCAGGAGATCTTCTTGGTCTTCGGGTCGCGCGCCATGACGACCAGCAGCTCGGCGAGCGTGCCGTTCGTGCACCAGAGCTTCTCGCCGTTCAGCACGTAGGTGTCGCCCTGCAGCTCGGCGATGGTCGACAGGCTCGCGGGGTCGGAGCCGACGTGCGGCTCGGTGAGCGCGAACGCCGAGATCGCGCCCTTGGCGCATGCCGGCAGGTACTTGTGCTTCTGCTCGTGCGTGCCGAAGAGCTTCAAGGGCTGCGGCACGCCGATCGACTGGTGCGCCGAGAGCAGCGCCGCGATGTTGCCGTCGTAGCTGCCGACCATCTGCATCGCGGTCGTGTACTCGGTGACCGTGAAGCCGAGGCCGCCGTACTCGGTCGGGATCTTCATCCCGAAGGCGCCGAGACGGCGCAGGCCGTCGACGACCTGCTGCGGGTACTCTCCCGTCTCGTCGATCTGCACCGGGTCGACGTGGTCGCGCAGGAACTGCTTGAGCTCGTCGTAGAAGCGGCGGAACTCGGGCCGCTCGTCCCGGTGCGTCGGGAACGGGTGGATCATGTCGACGATGAAGTTGCCGAGGAACATCTCGCGGACGAAGGTCCGCCCGGCCCACTCCTGCTCGCGCGACTCCTCGGCGACCCGCCGCGACTCCTCTTCGCTGGTCAGCTTCACGTTCGTTGCACTCAAGGCTGGACCCTCCCGACGCAGGCGCTTGTGCGGCTGAGACGACGCGCGATCGGCGCTGCGGATGCCCTCTTTAAACAGAGGGTCGAATGTTTGGGAAGATTGTCCGACGCGGCTCGAGCGACGGCTCGCGGTCAGCGCGAGCGCCCCCAGAGGAGGCGCCGCAGCGGGACCTCCTGCGCGGCGGCCGCGGCCTGCGCCGCACGCTGGC
>JBFMAS010000519.1:0-4524 GCA_040755575.1 Thermodesulfobacteriota bacterium | reverse complement strand
CGGCGGCGTCGCCTTGCTGCTCGCCTTCGGGCGCCGCGGGATCGTCGGGCGCTGGCTCGAGGCGGCGTTCGGGATCACCCTGCCCTTCACCGTCGCCGGCGCGGTCCTGGCCGAGACCTTCGTCGCCATGCCTTTTTTCGTTCTGACGATCGAGGGCGCCCTGCGCGGGCTTGACGGACGGCTCGAGGACGCCGCGCGGACGCTCGGTGCGCGGCCGTGGACCGTGTTCCGGCGCGTCACGCTGCCGCTGCTCGCGCCGTCGCTCGCCGCGGGCGCGGTGCTGTGCTGGGCGCGCGCGCTCGGCGAGTTCGGCGCGACGATCACCTTCGCGGGGAACTTTCCCGGCCGCACCCAGACGCTGCCGCTCGCGGTCTACACCGCGCTCGAGACCGACCCCGCGGCGGGCATCCTGCTGAGCCTCGTGCTGCTCGTCGTCTCGCTCGCCGTCCTGGTCGCGCTGCGGCGGCGCTGGCTCGGGCCGTGAGCCTGCTCGCGCGCGTCGACGTCGCGCAGGGCGACTTCCGCCTCGAGGTCGAGCTCGAGGTCGCCCCGGGCGAGACGGTCGCGGTGCTGGGACCGAACGGCGCCGGCAAGACGACGCTGCTGCGCGCGCTCGCCGGCCTCGCGCCGCTCGAGGCCGGACGGATCGTGCTCGACGGCGTCGTGCTCGACGAGCCGGCGCGCGGCGTGCTCGTCGCACCCGAGGACCGGCCGCTCGGCGTCGTCTTCCAGGACTACCTGCTCTTCCCGCACCTGAGCGCGCTCGACAACGTCGCCTTCGGGCTCCGCTGCCGCGGCGCCTCGCGAGGCGACGCGCGGCGCGAGGCGCGCGCCTGGCTCGAGCGCGTCGGCCTCGGCGCGCAGGCGAAGGCGCCGCCGCGGCGGCTCTCGGGCGGACAGCAGCAGCGCGTCGCGCTCGCACGCGCGCTCGCGGTGCGGCCGCGCGTGCTCCTGCTCGACGAGCCGCTGTCGGCGCTCGACGTCGCGACGCGGGGCGAGGTGCGGCGCGAGCTGCGCGCCCTGCTCGGCTCGTTCGCCGGCATCCGGCTGATCGTCACGCACGACCCGCTCGAGGCGCGCGCGCTCGCCGACCGCCTGGTGATCCTCGAGCACGGTCGCATCGTGCAGGAGGGAACGCCCGCCGAGGTGACGGCCCGGCCGCGCTCGGCCTACGCCTCGCGGCTCGTCGGCGTCAACCTGCTGCGCGGAACGGCGGCGGGCGACGTCGTGCGGCTCGACGACGGCGGCACGCTGGCGGTCGCGGACGCGGGCGCGGGCGAGGTGTTCGTCGTCATCCACCCGCACGCCGTCGCGCTGCACCGGACGCGCCCCGAGGGCACGCCGCGCAACGTCTGGCAGGGCGTCGTCGAGACGATCGAGCCGCACGACGGGCGCGTGCGCGTGCAGGTCGGCGGGACGCGTCCGCTCGTCGCCGAGGTGACGCCGCAGGCGGTGGCGGAGCTGCGCCTCGACGACAAGGGCGAGGTCTGGGTGAGCGTCAAGGCGACGGAGATCACGGCCTATCCGGCGTGACCTCGCGGTGCGCACGCGCGACGACGATGCTGCGCCCGGCGGCCGCTCAGCGGGGCAGGACGTCGAACCCTTCGGCGGCGGCGGCGCGGCGCAAGCGGTCGCCGTACGCGACGAACGAATGATGGCGCGGCCGGCCGCGCGCCCAGACCGTCGCCGCAGCGAGCTGAAACGCGTCCCCGGCCCGCAGCGGATGGACGCGGAGCAGCCGCTCGGCGGTCTCGCGGACGCGCTCGCCCGGTGTCACCTCCGACCAGACGCCGACGAGAGCTTCGAGGGCGTCGCGAGCCTGGTCCCGAGCGAGCGCCGCGCGTCGCTCCTCGCGTGCCCGCCGCGCGAGTGCGGACAGCACCTCGGTCCGTGTCGCCCACCAGACGACCAGGACGGGATCGTGCTCGAGGATCCCGCGCACCTCGGAGCTGGCCGGCTCGGCGACGCAGAGCGGCACGATCGCCGAGGTGTCCCAGAACCTCACCAGCCCTCGTCTCGCTCGCGCGCGACCGCCGCGCGTGTCGCGCCCTTCGCATCGCGCGGCCGGGGCAGCTTCCAGAAGCTGCGCGGCAGGCTTCCGCCGCCGAGCCGGATCAAGCCGTCGCGCTCGAGGTCGCGCAGGTCCTGCAAGCCCTCGGCAGCACGCTCGATCGGGACCAGCCGCGCGACCGGGATGCCGCGCTCGGTGACCACGACCTCCTCTCCCGCCTTGACCCGGCTCAGGTAGCGGCTCAGGTTCGCCTTGAGCTCGGCGACGGCGGCTGCCTTCTTCATGTGACCATGATAGTCACCTGGCGATGATCAGACAATCACGACGCGCAGGCAGCCGTACGACGACCGGATCTCGACGATCACGAGCCTCGCTCTCGCGTCTCGCCGCCGCGGCATGCGTGCTGCTCGCGATCGGCGGCTGCTCGGACTCGTCGTCTTCGACGAGCGGACCCGCGGCCGACCTCGCCGAGGAGCTGACCGGCGGCAGCGGGCCGTTCATCGGTGAAGCGGTCTCACCGCGGCTCGAGGACTTCGGCTACGTGCAGCGCGAGTACGTCGCGGCCGGGACGGCGTCGTCCTACCGCGCGGTCGGGGCGCTCGGCGCCGACGGCCGCTGGACCTTCGAGCCCGAGCTCGAGGCGCCGTACCGCACGCGCGTGCTGGTGCGCCGCCCGGCGGACGCCGCCGACTTCAGCGGCACCGTGATCGTCGAGTGGCTCAACGTCAGCGGCGGCGTCGACGCGGGGCCCGACTACACGAGCCTCGAGGAGGAGATCGTCCGCCGCGGCCACGCGTGGGTCGGCGTCTCCGCGCAGCTCATCGGCGTCGAAGGTGGACCGGTGCTGGTGATCGCGCCCGGGGCGGAGGGTCTCGCGGGCCGGGGCCTGAAGGGCCTCGACCCGGCACGCTACGGCTCGCTCGCGCACCCGGGCGACGGTTTCTCGTTCGACATCTTCACGCAGGCGGCGCGCGCGCTGCGCGCGGGCGACGGGCTCGGCGGCCTCAGGCCCGACGTCGTGCTCGCGGCCGGCGAGTCGCAGTCGGCGATCGCGCTCGTCACCTACTACGACGGCGTGCAGCCGCTGACGGGGGCGTTCGACGGCTTCCTGGTGCACAGCCGCGCGTCGGTCGGCCTGCCGCTGGTGACGCTCGAGCAGCGCGATGCGCTCGAGGACGACGGGCGACGCGATTTCGACCTCGTCTACGCGCGCTTCCTGCTGAGCCACGTGCGGTCGCCCGCGGCGGCGCTCGCGCGCATGCGGCGCGCGCTGCGGCCGGGCGCCCTGCTGGTGGTCGAGGACGTCGACTTCCCGGGCCACTTCTGCCACCCGCCGTGCGCCGCGTTCGCGCGCTACGTCGAGCTCTACGTGGCCGCCGCTCGGCTGCGCGGCGCCGACGCGACGATCGGGCCGCGCCTGCCCGGGCTGCTGCGCGAGGCCGGGCTCGAAGCGGTCGGCGTCGACGTCGTGCAGCCGGCCTTCGTCGACGGCGACGGCAAGCGCATCGCGCAGCTCACGATGGCCGGCATCCGCGACGCCGTCGTGGCGGCCGGGCTCGCAACCGGGGACGAGGTCGACGCGCTGGTCGCCGAGCTCGACGCCTACCGCGCCACGCCCGGCACCGTCGAGACGGCCGCGCGCATCGTGCGCGCCTGGGGAACGAGCGCCGGCTGAGCCGCGCGCGCCCGGCGCGCGCTCACTGCGTCGCCGCGGCGATTGCGCGCGCGGTGTCGAACAGCTCGGTGAACTCGACGATCCGCCCGTCCTCGAAGCGGAAGAAGTCGGCCTTCATCGACTCGGCCACCTTGCCGGTGTGGCGGTTGCGCCAGGCGCAGCGGCCGAGCATCGCGACGCGGTCGCCGTCGCAGATCAGCTCGTCCACCTGGTACTCGAGCATCTCCCAGTCGCGCGACAGCTCGCGGAAGTAGCGCGCGACGTCGGCGCGGGACACGCCGTCGCGCGCGAACTCGACGCCCGGCAGGTCGCCGCCGATCGAGCGGAAGCGGATCGAGTCGCCGAGCAGCCCGAGCCAGGGCTCGACGCTCTGGCCCTTGCTCAGCGCCCACAGCCGGTACATCTCGCGCAGGCTCTCGACGTGTCTCGGCTCGCTCATGTCGACCTCCTGGGTCGCAGCATGTACTTGACGAAATGCCGCCGGCGCAAGACCGTCCGCGCGTCCGCCCGATCAGCGCCGGCCGCCGCCGCGGAAGCCCCCGCCGCCGCGGAAGCCGCCGCCGAACCCGCCGCCGAAGCGCTCGCCGCCGCCGAAGCCCGCGCGCGCGAAGCGGTCGCCGCCGCCCTGGCGGAAGGCGTTCCAGCGCTGCTCGCCCTGCTGGCGCGCCTGCCAGTCGCGGTCGAGGTCGCCGCCCGCGAAGCCGTCGCCCCGCGCTGCGCCCATGCCGCCCGTGTCGAAGCGGCTCGGCCCCTCGCCGGGCCCGCGGCCCGTGCCCATGTTGCCCTCGTTCCCGCGGCCCGGTCCGCCGCCAGGTCCCCGGCCGACGCCCATGTCGCC
>JBFMAS010000518.1:0-4410 GCA_040755575.1 Thermodesulfobacteriota bacterium | reverse complement strand
CCGCCCGGCCGGCGCGCCGGCCCGGCAGGCGATCAGACCGCGCGCACCATGAACTGCAGGTGGTGCCGGCCGCCCGTCGGCGTGCGCATGCCGGGCAGCAGGTGCGGCGCGCCGTGGCGCTCGAAGCCCATGCGCTCGAAGAAGGCGACGGCGGGCCGGTTCTCGAGCATGGTCGTCAGGTGACAGCCGGGTGAGCCGGCTTCACGCAGCCGCGCGAACCAGGCCTCCATCAGCGCGGCTCCGGCGCCGTGGCCGCGCGCCTCGGCGAGCAGGTTGATGTGCAGGTGCGACGGCCAGCGCGGGTCCTCGAGCGTCCCGCTCGGCGCAGGCCCCTCGCGCAGCGAGTCGCGGATCCCGCGCAGGAGGAACGACGCCGTGCCCCGCCGCAGGAACAGCGCGTGCCGCAGCACGCTGCGCGACAGCGCCTGCGCGGGATCCGGCGCGCGCCGGCTGTCGATGCAGCCCGAGAGGTAGCCGACCACCGCGTTGCCGTCGACGGCGACGAACAGCGACTCGGGCTCGTGGTCCGTGTAGTACGCGGTCCAGACGTCGGCGAAGCTGTCGACGTGCGGCCAGTACCACGAGGCCGGCTCGCCCATGTACCCGACCCGGTGGCAGATGCGCCGCACCGCCGCGCGGTCCTCGGGGCGGAACGGGCGAGCGGTGATCGCGGTCAATGCTTGCCGTAGTCGAGCGGCGTGCCCTTGCGCTGCGCGAGGATGTAGGCCTCCATCGCCTTCAGCCGGACGTCGTCGTCCGGGAGCGGCTTGCCGCGCGTGGGGTTCTCGATGCACCAGTTGATCATGTCGCGCAGCATCGCCACCCGGCCGAGCTGCACCTGGAACTTCGGGTACGTCTCGGGATGCGTGTTGGCCGCGTCAGGATGGCACATGTCGCAGGACACGCCGATCGTGCCGCCGAAGGCGTTCGCGTCGTGGAAGATCTTGTGCCCGTCCTGCACGAACTTGTCGGTCGCGGCCAGCCACACCTTGTCGTCGCGCTCGGTGAACGCGCTGTAGATGCCGCTCTGCACCTCCTCGTCGCCGGGCGGCTCGACGGCGGCACCCGGCGGCTCGCCCGCCGCCACGGGGGGTGACGTCGTGCCGGCCTGCGCGAGCTGCACGGGGGCCTCGTCCCAGCGCGCGTCCGGGTTCTTCTTCCGCCACTCCGCCATGAGCTGGTCCGAGACGCGCTGCGCCTGCTCGCGCGTCAGCGCTTCGCCCTCCTCGACGCCCTCCACCTCCAGGGTGGTCTCCCCGTCGCACAGGGCGACGACGAGGTTGCCGTCCTTCGACTTCGGGACGTCGTGCCGCGGTCCGTCGGCGCCCGAACGTGCGGCGAAGCCCACGGCGACGGCGAGCGCCGCCACGGTCCCGCCCAGGATGAGGGTTCGCGATCGCATGCTGGATTCCTCCTCGTCCGCGCCTCAGTAGGAAGCGAGCTTCGTCGCCGCTGGCCGGTCCTGCGCGCCGTTCGACGTCAAGTATGCAGCCGACACCGTGACGGGGTTTCGGTCCCACAGGTTGTAGACCTTGTCGACGAGGCCGCTCTCGAGCACGTCGAACGTGCCGTCGCCGCAGCCGTCGAACTGCGAGAACGGGTCGGCGCGGTTCATCTGCACGGTCAGCTTGGGCAGGCCCTCGGGAGCGTACGGCCACGGCCATGCGGTCGACAGCATGCCGTGGAACGAGATGTTGCCGATCTGGTTCGACAGCAGCTGGTGCGTGTGGCCGTGGATGACCGTCACCCTGTCGAACGGCTGCAGCAGCTCCTGCACATGGTCGGCGTCTTCGGTCCAGAAGTTCCACGGCCGGTAGTACTTGTAGAGCGGCGAGTGCGAGAAGACGACGAGCGGGGTCTTCTTGTCGACCTTCGCCAGGTCGTCGGCGAGCCACTTGCGCCCGGCCTCGCCGACCTCGAAGCGCGACTGCAGGCCGTTGTCGAGCCCGGCGACGGTCAGCATGCGCTCCTCGGGCGTCATGCCGCGCTCGGTCCAGAAGTCCTTCTCGACGACGCTCATCAGCGTGACGAAGTGCACGCCCTTGTGGTCGAACGAGTACTGCTCGGGGCCGAAGTGGCTGCGCCACGCGTCCCCCATGTCGAGGAACCAGTCGTGCTCGCCGACCATCATCTTGACGGGCGCCTCGACGTTCTTGAGGATGTCGCGGCCGAGCTCGAGCTCCTTCGGCTTGCCGAGCTGCGCCAGGTCGCCGCCGAACAGCACGAAGTCCGGCTGCGGGTCCATCGCGTTGACGTCGTCGACCGCTTTCAGGATCGCCCGCACGAAGCGGTCGTTGAGCTTCTGCTCGTAGAGATGCGTGTCGGAGATGTAGGCGAAGGTGAAGCCCTTGCCGTCGCCCTCCGCGCCGTGGGCGACCTCGACGAGCTGGAAGCTGTGCGGCGAGAGCACGCCGCGCGCCATCGCCGCAGCCGCAGACGCCCCGGCGACGCGCATGAAGCTGCGCCTCGAGAGGCGCTTCAGGCCCGCGAAGAACGCGTCGCGCTCCTCGTAGTGCTTGGTCTCGATGCTCTTCACTCCCCGTGGCATCGTCGCCTCCTCACAGCGCGGGCACCGGCGGCAAGACGCCGATGTCGGCCGGGTTCTTCAGATCGGGATCGGGCGCCAGGTCGCCCATGTTGCCCTTCTTGCCCATGGCGACCGCGGTGTCGCGCTCGGGGCGGACGTTCTTCTTGGCGCGCATCCTGGCCATCTCCTCCTTCGCGAACGCCGCCTGCGAGTCGCCGGTGAGCGACTCCATGAACGCCACCATGTCGTCGATCTCGGCCTCGGTGAGGCCGAGCCGCTGCATGCCGCCGTCGAGGAACGGGTTCGGCACGCCCCCCTTGTTGTAGTGGTCCATGACGTCCCACAGGGTCGCGAGCGAGCCGTCGTGCATGTACGGCGCGGTGGCCGCGACGTTGCGCAGCGTCGGCGTCTTGAAGGCGCCGATGTCGGCCGGCTGCTTGGTCACCAGGAAGCGTCCGAGCTCCGACATGTCGGTCTCGAGCGCGAGGCGGTCGATCTGGTCGAGGTCGCCCTCGCGCACGATCTTGGCCGCGTTGCGTGCGAGCTCGACGAAGTCCGTCTTGTGCGCGGCGATGCCGATGTTGTGGAATTTCTGGTCGGAGAACAGCGGGCTCGTGGTGCTGAACGCGTGGCAGGTGTTGCACCGCCCCTTGCCGTTGAACAGCGCCCAGCCGCGCTTCGCCGAGGCGCCGAGCGCCTTCGAGTCACCGCGGATGAAGCGGTCGAACCGCGCGTCGGCCCCGGGATGCATCCGCTCGAAGGCGGCGATCGCGGCGGCGACGTCGTCGTAGGTGGGCTCCCGCCCGAACACCTGCTGGAACTCCTGCTGGTACTCGGGGATCGCCCGCACCTTGGCCACGACGTCGTCGGGCGACTTCATCCCCATCTCGATCGGGTTCAGGATCGGCAGCTTCGCCTGGTCCTCGAGCGTCACCGCGCGTCCGTCCCAGAATTGCGTCGCGTTGAACATCGCGGCGAGAACGGTCGGCGCGTTGCGCTTGCCGATCTGCTTGCCGATCCCTTCGGAGGTCGGCAGGTGATCGACGAAGCCGCGCTTCGGGTCGTGGCACGTCGCGCACGACACCGTGTCGTCCGCCGACAGGCGCTTGTCGTTGAACAGCTTCTCGCCGAGCGCGATCAGCTCCGGCCTGGGCGGCCCGCCGGGCACTGCGATCGCGTAGATGGTCTCCGAGATGCCGAGCGGCAGCTGCTGCTTCTCGGCGTCCGCGCCCGTCGCCTGCGCGAGCGCGACGGCGGCCGCGAGGCCGACCAGCGCGACGGACACGAGCGACGCGAGCCCCTTCGTCGTGCGACTCATCCCGGCTCCCTTCCCGACGACACGGCGGCGCGCGTCGCCGCTCTAGATAACACTCAGTGTCGCCTCGATTATGCCCATCCGGAGGGGCAGTCAAGAAGCCGGGCAGCCGATTTTCGGCGCGCGGCAGACCCAAGGGCGAGCCGGCCTCAGCGCTCGTCGCGGCAGCGCAGGCAGACGCCGCGCAGGGTGACGTTGATCGCCTCGACGACGAAGCCTTCGGGCACGTCGGTGTGCCCGCGCACCTGGGAATTGGCGCGCGCGGGCAGGTCGAACAGCTTGTGACAGATGCGGCAGCGCGCGTGGTAGTGCGGTCCCGCGTCGGCCTCGTACTGGAACGGCTCGCCGCCGTCGGTGACGCAGGCCGCGAGCCCGACCTGCACGAACGAGCCGAGCATCTCGTAGACCGTCTTGCGGCTCAGCCGCCGCTGCGAGCGGCGCAGCGCGCGGTGCAGCTCGAGCACCGTGTAGTGCCCCGGCTTCGAGCGCAGCAGGCCGAGCAGCGCGACGCGCGGGCGCGTCGCGCGAAGGCCGGGTCTGGCGCGCTCCTCGGCCCGGTCGGCCTCGA
>JBFMAS010000517.1:0-2129 GCA_040755575.1 Thermodesulfobacteriota bacterium | reverse complement strand
GCCGCCGCCGCTGCGGATCTCGGGCTTCTCGCCGGACGGCGCCCAGGTCTCCGTCAAGGAGGGCGCGAAGCAGGCCTTCCGCATCGACGTCGCCGGCGGCCCCGCGGGCGGCAAGCCGAAGGTCGCCTGGCGGCTCGACGACAGGATCGTCGCCCGCGACGTCGACCGGTTCGAGTACGCCCCCGGCTACGACGCCGCGAGCGACGCGCCGCGGACGCTCGAGGTGGTGGTCGGCGAAGGAGCCGACGCCGCGCGCAAGAGCTGGAAGGTCGACGTCGCGAACGTCAATCGCAAGCCGAAGCTCACCACCTCGCCGCGCGCCGGCGCCAAGCTCGAGGCGAAGCTCGGCGACACGGTCGAGCTGCGCGCGGACGTCGACGACGAGGACGGCGACAAGATCGCCTACGCCTGGACCATCGACGGCAAGCCCGCCGGCGACTCGGCGAAGCTCGCGGTGCCGGTGACCGGCGACCGCAAGGTCGCGCTCACCGCGAGCGACGGCGACGCGGAGGTGAGCGCGAGCTGGCAGATCGCCGCGCTCAAGCCGCGGCTCGAGATCGACACCACCCCGGCGCGCCTCGAGCGTCTGCGCTTCGAGAAGCCGCAGGACTTCGCGCTCTCGCCGCCGCGCGACACGAGCGGGCTCGAGTACGAGTGGACGGTCGACGGCAAGAAGGTCGCGAGCGGACCGCGCTTCACCTTCGCGAACGACGACCCGGCGCTGGTGCGCCGCACGCCGGTGAAGGTCGCGGTCAGCGCGAGCGCGGCGGACGGCCGCACCTTCGAGCGCACCTGGGACTTCGTGATCGAGCCGCCGGCCCCCGAGGTCACGCAAGCGTCGCCGCCGCCGGGCACGATCGACGCGCAGTCGGGCAGCACGCAGACGTTCGAGCTCGCGGCCCGCAGCCCGATCGGCGGCCAGAGCTTGAGCTACGTCTTCCAGGTCGACGGCAAGCAGGCGGCGCGCGGCTCGAGCCCGCGCTTCCAGTACCGGGTGAGCGACGAGAGGCCGCACCGCATCGTCGCCTACGTGCAGGACAACTTCGACCAGATCTCGCGCCGCAGCGAGTGGAGCATCGCGCCGTCGAGCGGCATCGTCACGCGCGCGCGCTCCTGGCTCGACGAGTACGAGGCCGCGTTCAACGCGAAGGACGCGCGCCGCATCGGACAGCTCCGCGGCCTGCCCGCCGACAAGGTGGAGGAGCTGCAGGACGTGCTCGACGACCAGTCGGGGCTGCGCGTGACGTTCACCGACGTGCGCATCGACAAGCTCGACGACCAGCGCGCGCGCCTCACGTACACGCGCACCGACGACTTCACCGACCGGCGCGGCGCGCCGGTGTCGCGCACCGGCCAGGTGGAGCAGGTGGTCGGCGTGGTGAACGGCCGGCTGACGGAGCTCGAGACGCGGCGCCGCTAGCGGCGCTCGGGAAGCGACCGGCGAGCGACGGATGACCGACCCGACCTTCGCCTCGGCGCGCGAGCTCGCCGCGCGGATCGCGCGGCGCGAGCTCTCGAGCCGGGAGCTGCTCGAGCACTACGTGCGCCGCGTGGAGCGGCTCGACCCGCCGCTGAACGCGGTGGTCACGCTCGACCTCGTACTTCGAGCTCTTCGCCTGGATCTCGCTCGCGAGCCTGACGCTGTCGCCCGCCGTCGCGGCGCCGGCGGGGCTGACGCCGGACGGGCTGCCGGTCGGCGTGCAGATCGTCGGTCCCTACCTCGAGGACCGCACGCCGATCGACTTCGCGCGCCGCCTCGCCGAGGTCGCGGGCGGCTTCGCGCCGCCGCCGCTCGCGTGGGCGTAGCGCGTCGGTCGTCGCGGCGGCGCGCCTCGCTGGGCGCGGTCGCATCCGCGCGCGCCGTCCGGTAGGCAGCACGGGTCGACCCGTCTCGCTGAGGAAAGGAATCCAGAAGCACGCGGCTCGTCCGCGCGAAGGCCGGCACAGTCGCCGTCAGATCCGGAAGCTCCGCCTTGCCCGCACACGAACCAAGCATCGTCCTGCCGCTCGCCGTCGCGCTGCCGTTCGTCGCGGCGTCGATCGTCGGCGCGGCCGGGCGTCGCGTCGGGCACGGCGCCGGCTGGGTCGTGCTCGCGTCTGCGCTCGGCGCGCTCGGACTCCTCGTCGTC
>JBFMAS010000516.1:0-3147 GCA_040755575.1 Thermodesulfobacteriota bacterium | reverse complement strand
CTCCCGTGCGCGCCTTCGAGCCGCCGGCGATCGTCGCACGCGGCGGGCGCGGGCTCGCGTCGTGAAGCGGAAGGAGCGCGCTCCGCTCGCGGGCGACGACGCGCCGCTGCGCCGGCCGCTGCCCGGCCTCGCGGCGCTGCGCGAGACCAAGCGCGCTCGGCGCGCGCCTACCGCTTCCTGAGCTGCTCGAGGTACCACTCCGCGAACGCGTCGACCGCGCGCTCGAGCCGCTCGACCGCCTTCTCGAGGCGCTCGACGGCGCGCTCGGCCTCGATCGCGGCCTGCTCGGCGCGCGCCGCCGCCTCGCTCGCCGTGCGCAGCGCCTGCTCGTCGACCGGCGCGGGGAAGAGCCAGCCGACGCCGAGCGTCGCGACGTGGCTCTCGCGCCCGACGTCGCCGACCGCGCCCGTCGTCCAGCGGAACTGCCAGCGCAGCGTCAAATAGAGGTGCTCGGACAGGAACAGGTCGACGCCGGCCTCGGGGCCGAGCGCGGCGGTGACGCGGTCGTCGTCGTACAGCGCGCCCGCCGCGAGGCCGACGAACGGCGACGCGAGCGGCTTCGGGTCGGGCAGCAGGTGCAGGTCGACGAACGGCAGCGTCGCGAGGTGCCAGCCGTCGCGGCCTGCGCTCGCGGCGAAGCCGCCCTCCTGGCGGACGCCGAGGCGCACGCGGTCGCCGAGGAAGCGCGACGCGGCCAGGTCGAAGACGGGCGCCGCGGGATCGACCGCCGCGCCCGCCGACAGCTCGACGCCGACGCGGTCCGCGACCTCGACGCCGTCCTGCGCGGGCGTGGGCGCTGGTGCGAGCGCTGCGACGAGCAGCATCGCCGCGCCGGCGAGCCGCGCCGCCGCTGGCGACCGGCGCCCGCTCATGGCGACGGGTACGGCGTCACGGTCGCGAGCTGGCGGCGCAGCGTCGCGACGTCGCTCGTCGGCAGCTTGCACACGCGCCGCTCGCAGACGTAGGCGGTCGGCTTGCCGCCGAGCGCGCGCTTGTCGGCGAGCAGCGGCACGAGCCCAGCCGCGTCCGCCGCGTCGTGCTCGCTCGCGGCGACCAGCACGGCGTTAGGCAGGAAGATGCGCGCGACCTCGCCGAGCAGCGGGCGCGCCTCGGCGACGTCGGACGGCGCGATCACGACGACCTCCTTCGGGGTGTCGAGGGCGAAGTCGAGCGCCGCGAGCATGCGCGGGAAGCTCGCCGGCATGGCGGCGAAGACCTGCGCGAACGCCCCGAGCAGGCGCTGCGCGCGCTCGCGGTGGCGCTCGTCGCCGGTGAGCTCGTAAAGACGCAGCAGGTTCTGCGCGGCGACGGAGTTCCCGGACGGCAGCGCGCCGTCGTACGACGGCTTGGCGCGCGCGAGGAGCCGCTCGCCGTCGTCTCGCGTCGCGAAGTAGCCGCCCGCCTCGTCGTCGGCGAAGCGCGCGTCGAGCCGCGCCTGCAGCCCGAGCGCGGCCTCGAGCCAGCGCGCATCGAAGGTCGCCTCGTGGAGGTCGAGCAGGCCGGCGATGACGAACGCGTGGTCCTCGAGCACGGCGTCGTGGCGCGCCTCGCCGGCGATCCAGGTGCGGCGCAGCTCGCCGTCCTCGACCATCTCGCCGAGGACGAAGTCCGCGGCGCGCGCAGCGTGCGCGGTGAAGCGCGGCTCGCCGAGGACCCGCCCGGCGCGGGCGAAGGCGGAGATCGCGAGCCCGTTCCAGGCGGCGATGACCTTGTCGTCGCGCAGCGGCGCGGGGCGCCGCGCGCGCGCCTCGTGGAGCAGACGCCGCGCGCCCTCGATCTCGGCGTCGAGCTGCGCGACGTCGAGCCCGCTCTCGCGCGCCACGTCCTCGAGCGGGCGCGCGAGGTGGAGCACGCTGCGTCCGTCGAGGTTGCCCTCGAGCGTGACGCCGTGGCGGGCGGCGAAGAGGCGGGCGCGGTCGGGGCCGAGAACGGCCTCGAGCTCGTCCGGCGTCCAGGTGAAGAAGCGCCCCTCCTCCTCGCGGCCCGCGGGCGACAGGCTGTCGGCGTCGGTCGCGGCGTGGAGCGCGCCCTGCTCGGACATCATCTCGCGCGCGAGGTAGTCGAGCGTGTCGCGCGCGACGTCCGCGAAGCGCCGCTCGCCCGTCGCCTGGAAGGCTTCCAGGTAGGCGACCGCGAGCAGCGCGTTGTCGTAGAGCATCTTCTCGAAGTGCGGCACGCGCCAGGCGGCGTCGGTCGCGTAGCGGTGGAAGCCGCCGCCGACGTGGTCGCGGACGCCGCCCGCCGCCATGCGGTCGAGCGTCGTCAACACCATCGCGAGCGACTCGGGATCGCCCGTGCGGCGGTGGTGGCGCAGCAGCAGCTCGAGCGTCACCGTGCGCGGGAACTTCGGCGCGCCGCCGAATCCGCCGTTCTCGGCGTCGAAGGTCGCGTGCAGCGTACGGACCGCGGCGTGCAGCGGTGCCGCGTCCGGCACCGCGCCCGCTGCGGGCGGCCGCGCCGCCTCGCGCACCGCGCGTGCGACGTCGGCCGCGTGCGCGACGACCTGGTCGCGGTCGCTCGCGTAGCGCTCGGCGAGGACTTGCAGGACCGTCGCGAGCCCGGTGCGGAGCCCACGCTCGCCGTCGCGCGGCGGCAGGTAGGTGCCGCCGAAGAACGGCTCGCCGTCCGGCGTCATGACGACCGTCATCGGCCAGCCGCCGCCGCCCGACAGCGCGAGCACCGCGCTCATGTAGACCTCGTCGACGTCGGGCCGCTCCTCGCGGTCGACCTTGACCGCGACGAAGCGCTCGTTCAGGAGCCGCGCGATCTCGACGTCTTCGAACGACTCGCGCTCCATCACGTGGCACCAGTGGCAGGTCGAGTAGCCGATGCTGAGGAAGATCGGCCGGCCGAGCCGGCGCGCGGCCGCGAACGCGTCCTCGCCCCACGGGTACCAGTCGACGGGGTTGTGCGCGTGCTGCTGCAGGTACGGGCTCGTCTCGAGCACGAGGCGGTTGGTGTAGAGCGGCGCGCCGTCGGGCGCGAGATGCGACGTGCGCGGCGCGTGCTCGCGCGCGCGGCGCGCGGCGGCGACGCCGAGGCAGCGCGCGAGGTCGGCGGGGAACGGCTCGGCGCCGGGCAGCGGCGCGATCGCGAGCGGCTCGACGTCGGGCTCGGCGTCCCGCGCGCACGACGAGGCCGCCGCGG
>JBFMAS010000515.1:0-4041 GCA_040755575.1 Thermodesulfobacteriota bacterium | reverse complement strand
CGCGTCGCGCCGCATCGGCGCGCTGATCGTGCTGGAGCGCGAGGTCGGGCTCAACGAATACCTCGAGGCCGGCGTCGTGGTCGACGCGCGCGTGAGCCGCGAGCTCTTGACGGCGATCTTCCTCGCTCAGTCGCCGATCCACGACGGCGCGGTGATCGTGCGCCGCGGGCGCATCGCGGCGGCGGGCTGCTTCCTGCCGCTCACCTCGAACCCCGCGGTGAGCAAGTCGCTCGGCAGCCGCCATCGCGCGGCGATCGGCATCACGGAGGAGACCGACGCCGCGGTGGTCGTGGTGTCGGAGGAGGAGGGGACGATCTCCCTCGTGCGCGAGGGCAGGATCACGCGCGACGTCGACGCCGCGACGCTGCGCACGACGCTCGCCCAGATCAGGTTGCCATGAGGCTGCGTCGCGAACGGGACCGTCGCAGCCGCGCGCTGCGGCCGCTGAAGTCGATCTCCTGGGTCGACCTCGGGACGTGGCTCGCCGCGTTCGCCTGCGCGGTGGGGCTGTGGCTGCTGGTCAACATCGGCGAGCGCACCAGCGAGCGGACGCTGCGCGTCCACCTCGAGCCCGAGAACGTGCCTGCCGGGCTCGTCATCACCAACCCGATCCCGGAGTACGCCGAGGTGCGCGTCAGCGGGTCCGGGCTGATCCTGTCGAGCATCGACGAGAAGGACCTGCGCTCGGTCCTCGACCTGTCGGGTGCGCGTCCCGGGACGCTCACCTACACGCTCGATCCCAAGCGCTTCGAGCTGCCGCGCAAGGTCGAGGTGTCGCGCGTCACGCCCTCGCAGATCACCTTCCAGCTCGACCGGATGGCGAAGCGCAGCATCCCGGTGCGCCTCGAGCGCACCGGCGAGGTGCGGGCTGGACTACGATTGACGGAGCTGGCACTTCTCCCCGAGAAGGTGGAGGTGAGCGGGCCACAGAGCCGTCTCGACGCGCTGCCGGCGATCCTCACCGCGCCGTTCGACCTCGGAACGCTCCGCGCAGGCACGCGCCAGGTCGAGCTGGACCTGATGCAGCCCGGAGGGCTCGTCCGGCTCGACGCGCCGGCGATCCGCGTGCGCTCGGTGGTCGAGCCGATCGTCATCGAGCGCGAGCTGCGGCGGGTGAAGCTGCAGGTGCGAGATGCCGACAACTCCTGGCGGGTGTCGCCGGAGAGCGTGACCGTGGTGGTGCGGGGACCCGAGATCGAGGTCAAGGCGCTCGAGCTCGAGCCGGGCGCGGCGTACGTCGCGACCGAGGGTCTCGAGGGCGAGGCACCGCACCGGGTGAAGCCGCGAGTGACGCTGCCCGAGGGCATCGAGCTGGTCCGGGTGGAGCCCGCGGAGGTCGCGCTCGCGCCGGCCGGCGAGAGCCGGGCGAACGGCGCGGGAAGCAAGCGGACGGAGAAGAAGACGTGAGCGGGAAGAAGAGCAGGCGGCTGTTCGGCACCGACGGCGTGCGCGGCGTCGCCAACACCGAGCCGATGAACTCCGAGACGGCGTTGCGCCTGGGGCGCGCCGTGGCGCACGTCTTCCGGCGCAGCCCGCGGCGCCACAAGATCCTGATCGGCAAGGACACCCGCGTCTCGGGCTACATGCTGGAGACCGCCATGGCGTCGGGCATCTGCTCGATGGGCGTCGACGTGCTGCTCGTCGGGCCGATGCCGACGCCCGGCATCGCGTTCCTGACGCGCAGCCTGCGCGCGGACGCGGGCGTCGTCATCTCCGCGTCGCACAATCCCTTCCAGGACAACGGCATCAAGTTCTTCGCCTCGGACGGCTTCAAGCTGCCCGACGACGTCGAGTCCGAGATCGAGGACCTGGTGTTCGCCGAGACGATCGACGACCTGCGGCCGACGGCGAGCGAGATCGGCAAGGCGTTCCGCATCGACGACGCGCTCGGGCGCTACAACGTCTTCGTCAAGAACTGCTTCCCGCGCCACCTGACGCTCGACGGCCTCAAGATCGTGGTCGACGCGGCGAACGGCGCCGGCTACCGGGTCGCGCCGGAGGTGCTGGAGGAGCTCGGCGCCCGCGTGACGACGCTCGCCTGCGAGCCCGACGGCGAGAACATCAACCGCGAGTGCGGCGCGACCCATCCCGACGGCCTGCAGAGGAAGGTCCGCGAGGTCGGCGCGCACGTCGGCGTCGCGCTCGACGGCGACGCGGACCGGTGCCTGCTGGTCGACGAGAAGGGCGAGCTGGTCGACGGCGACCAGGTGCTCGGGATCGCCGCGCGCGAGCTGCACCAGAGCGGCACGCTGAAGCAGGACACCGTGGTCGCGACCGTGATGTCGAACCTCGGCCTCGAGGTCGCGCTGCGCGAGATGGGCGTCGCGCTGCGCCGCACGCCGGTCGGCGACCGCTACGTCGTCGAGGAGATGGTGCGCGGCGGCTACAACCTCGGCGGCGAGCAGTCGGGGCACGTGGTGTTCCTCGACCACAACACCACCGGAGACGGGCTCATCACCGCGCTCGCCATCCTGGCGATCGTCGTCGAGAGCGGACGCCCGCTGTCGGAGCTGGCGCGGGTCATGACACGCTACCCGCAAGTGCTGATCAACGTCCCGATCAAGGAGCGGCGCGACGTCAACGGCGACCGCGCGGTCGAGGCGGCGATCGCCGACGTCGAGCACACGCTCGGCGACCGCGGCCGCGTGCTGGTGCGGCCGTCGGGCACGGAGCCGCTGATCCGCGTCATGGTCGAGGGCGAGCGCCAGTCCGACGTGCAGCGCCACGCGGAGGCGATCGCCGCCGCGATCCGCGAGAGCGCGGCGTGACGACCGGCTCGCCGGGCCGCCGCGTCGCGCTCGGCGTCAACGTCGACCATGTCGCGACCATCCGCCAGGCCCGCCGCGTCGCGTATCCCGACCCGCTCGAGGCGGCGCGGCTCGCCGAGCAGGCCGGGGCCGACGGCATCACGGTGCACCTGCGCGAGGACCGGCGTCACATCCAGGACCACGACGTCGAGCGGATGCGCGCCGCGCTCACCGTCAAGCTCAACCTCGAAATGGCGGCGACGCCGGCGATGGTGGCCATCGCCCGCCGCATCCGGCCGGCCGACGTCTGCATCGTCCCCGAGCGCCGCGCCGAGATCACCACGGAGGGCGGCCTCGCCGTCGCCGGCCACGAGGCGGCGCTCGAGCCGCTGGTGCGCGAGCTGCGCGCGGCCGGTATCCGCGTCAGCCTGTTCGTCGACCCCGACCCGACGCAGATCGACGCCGCGGGTGCGGTCGGGGCGCAGGTCGTCGAGCTGCACACCGGACGGTACTGCGACGCGAGCCCGGCCGATGCGCCGCGCGAGCTCGCGGCGCTCCGCGCGGCCGCGGCGCGCGCGGCGGAGCTCGGGCTGATCGTCAACGCGGGACACGGCTTGACGGTCGAGAAGGTCGGTCCGGTGGCGCGCCTGCCGCACCTCGCCGAGCTCAACATCGGGCACGCGATCGTCGCGCGCGCGGTGCTGATCGGCATGGCGGCGGCGGTGCGCGAGATGCGCGCCGCGATCGACGCAGCCCTCGCGTGATGCTCGTCACCGCGGCGCAGATGCGCGAGCTCGACCGGCGTACGATCGAGCTCGGCACCCCGGGCGCGGTGCTGATGGAGCGGGCGGGCGCGGGCATTGTCGAGCGGCTGCTCGCGCGCCACCGCGCGAGCTGCGCGCGCGGCGTGGTGGTCGTCTGCGGGCGCGGCAACAACGGCGGGGACGGCTTCGTCGTCGCCCGTCTGCTGAAGAAGCGCGGCCACGACTGCTGCGTCGTGCTGCTCGGACGCCGCGACCAGCTCACGGGCGACGCGCGCCAGAGCGCCGACCGCTGGGCGAGGGTGCGGGGACGCGTGATCGAGCTCGAGCGGCTCGACGAGCGCGCGGCCGCCGACCTCGCGCGGCGCCTCGCCCGCGCGGGCGTGATCGTCGACGCCATCTTCGGCACCGGGCTCGCGCGTCCGGTCGAGGGTCTCGCGGCGCAGCTCGTGGCCGCGATCGACGGGGCGGCGACGGCCGGCGGCGCGAGCGAGGCCGACGGTGAAGCGGGCGCGGCGCGGCGCGCGAAGCGC
>JBFMAS010000514.1:0-5283 GCA_040755575.1 Thermodesulfobacteriota bacterium | reverse complement strand
GGCAGCGCCGCCGCGGGCAGGTGCGCGCCCTTGCCCTTCACGAAGAGGCTCGCGCTCGCACCGGGCTTCAGGCGCGCGGAGGCGAGGCCGCCCGGCTGCGCCGCGGCGTCCTTGAAGCGGAAGCCCGCGGCGCCGAGATCGGTCCACCGGGCGCCGGCGCGGACGCCGGTTGCGAGCGCGAGGCCGTCCGCGTCGTACACGCACACCGCGTACTCCGTGCTCGCGGTCGGGTCGCCGAGCTCCGGCCGCGTCGTGGCGCCGCGGCTCCAGGAGAACGACAGCGAGCGCCGCGCCGCGACACCCGGGTCGCGCAGCACGAACGAGCTGCGTGCGGCGTGACAGCCGGCGAGCGGCGCGGGCGCGCAGCGCGAGGTGATCCGGACCGTGACCGGCACGAACGTGGTGCCGGTCGCGCCGTCGTCGTCGCGCACCGTCAAGCGCACGTGGTACGTGCCCGGCGCCGGCCAGGCGTGCACGACGCTGGCCCCGCTCGCGAGCGTGCCGTCCCCGAGGTCCCACTCCCAGGCGCCGACGCTGCCGTCCGCGTCGGAGGAGGCGGCCGCGTCGAGCGTCGCGGGCTCGGCGAACGCGACCCGGCCCGGCGTGACCGAGAACGCGGCCGTCGGCGACGCGTTGCCCGCCACGGCCAGGTCGAGCAGGTAGACGTGCACCTCCTCGGGCCCGATCGTGCCGGCGAGCTGCCCCGCGGCGACGCTCATGCCGCTCTCGGCGCGCGACGGGAACAGCCGGTGCGCGGGCGCGCTCGCGCCGGCCGGGAGATCGAGGGCGACGGCGTGCGAGGCGCTGCGCTCGGTGCTGAGGACGGCGACGACCACCTGGCCCGCGAGCTGCCACGACGCCGCGTGCACGCGGGCATCGCCCGTCGCGAGCTCGCTGCGCACGCCGTGCAGCAGGAACGGCGTCAAGCTACGGAGCTCGACGTTGGTGCTCTTCAGGTCGGCCCACAGGGGCGGCGACGTCGTCGGCAGGTGGCGGCTCGCGCCCTCCCACATCGCGTACCAGATGACGCCCTTCGCACCGCGCACGAGCGAGCCGTAGAGCAGGTTGCGCGCCTCGCGCGGCGTCGGGTAGCGGCTGCCGCCCCAGCGGTAGGCCTGCGGGTTGGCGACGAAGGTCTGCCCCGAGGCGCCGATCTGGTCGCGCACCCAGTCGAAGCTGTCGACGTTCTCCTGCAGCGCGTAGTCGTCCGGGTTGTTCTGCGCGCCGATCGGGTAGCTCTGGAAGCCCATCACGTCCATCGCGCCGAGGAACTCCGTGATGCGGAAGCCCGGATAGGAGCCGCCGCTCGCGTAGCTGAGGTGATCCGGGTCGATCGCGTCGAGATGCGCGTCGCGCGCCGCGACCTCCGCGGGCGGGTGGTTGTACGCCGGACCGGCGTACGGCGCGTTGAAGTCGTCCGCGATCAGCCAGCCGACGATCGCCGGGTGGCCCTTCCACTCGTCGACGAAGTCGTCCGGCCCGCTCGCCGGCCACGGGATCTCGCCGATCACGTACATGCCGCGCGACGTCGCGGCGTCGAGCAGCTCCTCGGTGTCGTCGCGCGCGTCGATGGTCGCGTGGAACAGGTTGAAGCCCGCGTCGGCCGCGAGGTGCAGGTCGGGCACCGCCTTCGCGCCCTGCCGGTTGCCGATCCACGACACGTGGTAGACGCCGATCGGGAAGAACGGCGCGCCGTCGACCAGCACGTTGCCGCCGGGGCCGATCGTGGCGCTGCTCGCGCGCGCGCACGGCGCCGTCGCGGCGCCGACGCCGAGCAGGACGAGCGCGGCGAGGACGAAGCGGTGTGCAAGGATCAGGCGCGGCGGCATCGCGCGACGTTGGGCGGTCGATGCACGGGAGTCAAGATCGAAAGTGCGTCTCGAGCGCACTGTTCTCGCGCACGCTGCGCTGTGGTACACCGACGCCGAGCGGTGACACATGGCCATTGCCGATGACGAGACGCTCGCCCAGCTGATCCGCCGTGCAGATGCGGAGTATCGCGGCTTTCCCGACTTCGAGAAGTGGGTCTCGCGTGGCGTCGACCTCGCCGCCTGGCAGTCGGCGCTCGAGGCGTTCGAGAGCGAAAAGCGGCACGCGTCGCGTGAGTCGCTGCAGCGGGCTCTCGACTTCGCCTTGCGTGCCGCGGCAATCGATACCGGGGCGATCGAAGGCCTGTATCAGGTCGACCGAGGCTTCACGTTCAGCATCGCCGCACAGGCGGCGAGCTGGCAAAGCGATCTCGACGAGAAGGGCCCGCACGTCCGGCGTTTGTTCGAGGCACAGCTCGCCGGCTTGGAGCTCGTCATCGATGCCGTCACGAGCGCCGCGCAGATTAGCGAATCTTGGATCAGGCGGCTGCACGAGGTGCTGTGCGACGCGCAGAAGACGTACCGCGTGCGTACGGCTGTCGGGTGGCAGGACCAGGACCTTCCGAAGGGCATCTACAAGGCGCATCCGAACCACGTGCTTCTCGCAGACCGCACCGTGCACTCGTACAGTCCCGTCGATCGCACCAGCGACGAGATGAGCCGGCTCGTCTCCGAGCTGCGGAGCGTGGCGTTCCAGCAAGCACATCCGGTGCTGCAGGCGGCGTATTCGCACTACGCCCTGGTCGCGGTGCATCCGTTCGCCGATGGCAACGGTCGCGTCGCGCGGGCGCTCGCGTCGGTATTCACCTACCGCGCCTGCTCGATCCCGCTGGTGGTGTACGCCGAACAGAAGGCACGCTACCTCGAGGCTCTGGCGGCAGCGGACGCCGGTCGGTTCGACGCCTTCACCACATTCGTGCTCGGGGCGACCGTCGACACGATGAACGAGCTCGCCCTGAGGATGCGCCAAGCGCGCGTGATGTCGGTGCAAGAGGCTGCGGGGGGGATGGAGCGGCATTACGCGCGGGCGAAGCCTTCGACGTCGCACGAGCTCGATCGAGTGGCTCGCCGGATCGCTGGTGAGCTGCGAGACGAGATCGAACGAGTTTTGAACAGTACGACACTTCCGGTCCCGGTCACCTTCGAGGTCAAGCTGACGCGATCGGTCGACCCGCCGAATGACTCGGGGTTCCGCAGGGTTGGCGACGGCGAGGCGAGTGTGGCTCTCGTCATCCGATCGGTCGAGCCGCCGCTCGCCGTCGCGCGCAGGTATCAGGTCGCCGTGGCCTCGGACGCGAACGCGTTCTACGCGATGCAGGTAGAGCAGCCCTGCAGCCCTGACGTCGAATACGACGCTTTGCGGGTACGCCTCGACCTCGTGCATCCTTCGCTCAGCGAGTCCTTCCGCCGTCAGCTCGAGTCCTGGGTCCGCGTTCGTGTCGGCGAGCTGCTGTCGGACCTCGAGAAGCGTGCCACTGCGTCCGTGACACGTCCGCTGCGTTCCTAGATCTACCGCCATATTCAGCGACTCGATACGAAAGGATCCCCCGCCATGTCCCGCGTTCCTCGTTTCGTCGCGCCTCTCCTGATCCTCCTCGCCGCCCGCGCCGCGGGCGCCGCGGTCCTCACCGTCGCCGAGTCCGGCGGCGACTTCACCACCATCCAGGCGGCGCTCGACGCCGCGCAGGCGGGCGACACGGTGCTCGTGCGCGAGAAGGCGACGCCGTACTTCGAGAAGATCGTCTTCCCGCGCAGCGGCAGCGCGGGAGCCGGCTTCATCAGCCTCGAAGCGTACCCGGGCGAGACGCCGGTCCTCGACGGCACCGGCGTCCCGGGGGCGGACATGGTGCTGATCGAGGACCGGAGCTGGGTGCGGATCCAGGGCTTCGAGATCCGCAACAACCTGAACGTCAACGACGGCTCGGGCGTCCGCGTCCTGGGCGCGGGCTCGCACGTCGAGATCCGCGACAACCGGATCCACGACGTCCGCGGCAAGCACGCGCTGGGCATCACCGTCTACGGCACCGAGGCGGCGCCGATCGGCGACCTGGTGATCGACGGCAACGAGATCCACGACTGCGAGCCGGCGTCGAGCGAGGCGCTCGCGCTGAACGGCAACGTCGACGGCTTCGCGGTGACGAACAACGTCGTGCGCGACGTCAACAACATCGGCATCGTCTTCATCGGCGGCGAGACCGACATCCAGCCCGATCCGACCAAGGTCGCGCGCAACGGCGTGTGCCGCGGCAACCGGGTCGAGCGCGCGCGCTCGTCGTACGGCGGCGGCTTCGCCGGCGGGATCTACGTCGACGGCGGGCGCGACATCGTGATCGAGAACAACGCCGTGACCGAGTCCGACCTCGGCATCGAGATCGGCGCCGAGAACCCGGGTCGGGTGGCGAGCGGCATCGTGGTGCGCAGCAACGTCGTCCACCACAACGACAAGGCCGGCATCGTGTTCGGCGGCTACGCGGCCGGCGTCGGGCGCGTGCGCGACAGCGAGATCCGCAACAACACGACCTTCGAGAACGACACGCTCGGCGAGGGCTACGGCGAGCTGTGGATCCAGTACGCCGAGGACAACGTCGTCAGGAACAACGTCTTCGTCTCGACCTCGGCGAACCTGCTGCTCGCGTCCTACGGCGGCAACGCGGGCAACGTCCTCGAGCACAACGTCTGGTGGGCGCCCGGCGGCGAGGCGGCCGCGCTCTTCGTCTGGAACGGCGACCAGCACGCGGGCTTCGCCGCCTACCGCGCGGCGACCGGCCAGGATGCGAGCTCGACGTTCGCCGATCCGCTGCTCGTCGCGCCGGGCGCGGGCGACTTCCACCTGGCGCCGCTCTCGCCCGCGGTCAACGCCGGCGACCCGGCGACCGCGGTCGCGCCCGGAGAGGCGGACCTCGACGGCTCGCCGCGGCTCTCCGGGCCGCGCGTCGACGCGGGCGCGGACGAGGTCACCTGCGGCGACGGTGTGACGAACCCCGGCGAGGAGTGCGACGACGGCGGCCTCGCCGACGGCGACGGCTGCGACTCGAACTGCACCTTCACCGCGTGCGGCAACGGGATCGTCACCGCGGGCGAGGAATGCGACGACGGTAACCTCGCCGCCGGCGACTGCTGCGGGTCTGCGTGCGCGCACGAGCCCGCCGGCAGCGCG
This sequence comes from Thermodesulfobacteriota bacterium, assembly GCA_040755575.1. Taxonomy (GTDB): domain Bacteria; phylum Desulfobacterota; class Binatia; order UBA12015; family UBA12015; genus DATCMB01. Next base: position 258 of record JBFMAS010000514.1, on the reverse strand, counting down.
TGCGACGACGGGAACCCGTGCACCAACGGCGACGCCTGCACGGCGGGCGCGTGCGGCGGGGCGGAGGAGCCCGCGCCCGCGTGCTTCGCAGCCGGCCGCACGTCGCTGGTGGTGCAGGAAAACGCCAACGATGCGCGCGACCGCCTGGTGTGGCGCTGGACGCGCGGCGACGCCGTCCCGCTCGCCGCGCTGGGCGACCCGCTGGGCGGCGCGACGTCGTACGCGCTGTGCGTCTACGAGACGAGCGCGGGCATGACG
>JBFMAS010000513.1:0-6515 GCA_040755575.1 Thermodesulfobacteriota bacterium | reverse complement strand
GACCCGGCGCGAGCGAGCCGGAGCCCGACGTCCACCCCGGCGCCGCCGACTACAACTGGGTCAAGTACGCAATCTTCCCGGCCGACGACCGCACGTTCTCGATCACCCTCGCGGCACCGCTCGCCTTCCCGGAGATGAAGATGCTCGCGCGCGCCGACGCGTTCGACGTCGTCGCACGCTCGCTGCCCGCCGTGGCGCGCTGGATCGATCCCGCGCGCGCCGAGCCGATCGGCGACCCCGCGCACCCGGTGCAGGCGATGGGCGGGCTCGTCAACCGGCTGCGCCGCTTCGTCGACGAGCGCGGCCCGCTGGCGGACGGCCTCTTCGTGCTGGGCGACGCCGCCTACTGCACGAACCCGCTCTACGGGCGCGGCTGCTCGCAAGGCTTCCTGCACGCGGAGCTGCTCGGCGAGGCGCTCGCGCGCCACGGCCGCGACCTGCGCGCTGCCGCGCTCGAGCTCGACCGGGCGGCGCGGCGCGACATCGAGCCGTTCTACCGCGCGTCGCTCGCCGCGGACCGCGAGGCGGTGCGCAAGGCCGAGGGCCGCACGCCGGGCGGCCTGCGCGCGCGTCTCGCCGCGCGCTTCTTCGAGGACGGCGTCGGCGTCGCGGTGCGCTGCGACCCGGTCGTCTACCGCGCCTTCGTGCGCATGATGAACATGCTGGAGACGCCCGAGCAGGCGTTCGGCAGCCCGCGCGTCGTGCTGCACGCTCTGTGCGTCTGGCTGCGCGGCAAGCGGCGCAACGCGCCGTACGCGGTGCCGCCGGGGCCGGACCGCGACGCCGTGCTCGCGGCGTGCGCGGCGCTGCCGCCCGCCTGACGCGAGCCGCTCGTTGCTTTCCGTGACCGCCAGACGCTACGCAGGCGGGCGAGCTCGGTCTTGGAGAGAAGTCCGCAGTCCATGCGTCCTCGCCCCGTCATCGCCGCCCTGCTGCTCGTCGTGGCCGGCTTCGCCGCCGTGACGCTGGCGGCGCTCGAGGGCAAAGAGGTCGCCGTCCTGCGCACGTCTCCCGGCGAGGGCGCCGCGCGTGAGACGCGGGTCTGGGTCGCGGAGCACGAAGGCGCGCTGTGGGTCGAGGCGGCGACGCCCGAGCGCGACTTCTACCGCGACCTGCTCGACAGCCCCCAGGCGGAGCTCGTCCGCGGCGGGGCGCGGCAGGCGGTCCTCGCGCGGCCGCAGCCCGGCGAGGACGGGCACGCGCTCGTCCGCTCGCTGCTCGCAGCGAAGTACGGCTGGGCCGACTGCTGGGTCGGGCTGCTGCAGGACACCTCGCGCTCGGTCGCGGTCCGCCTCGACCGCGACCCGGCCGGCGCGGAGCGGCCGCGCGGATGACGGAGGCGTACCGCTCCCGGCTGCGCGACGCGCACGACGCCGCCGCGCTGATCCGCGACGACGACACGATCTTCCTGCCGCTCGCCCCCGCGCAGCCCGCAGGGCTGCTGCACGCGCTCGGCGCGCGCGAGCGCTTCGCGGGGCTGACGATCGTCTGCGCGCTGCTTCAGGAGCGCTTCGCGGTGCTCGAGCGTCCGGGCGTCCGGGTCGTGAGCCAGTTCTTCGGCCACGTCGAGCGCGAGCTGCGCGCCGCGGGCGCGCCGCTCGAGCACCTGACGTCCGACTTCCACGGCCTCGAGCTGATCGCGCGGCGCACCCGGCCGCGCGTCGTCGCGACCACGGTGTCGCCGCCCGACGAGGAAGGCTTCCTGTCGTTCGGCGTGCACGCGGGCGCGAGCGAGGTCCCGTTCCGCGAGGCGGCGCGCGACCCCGAGCGGCTCGCGATCGCGGAGGTGAACCGCCGCATGCCGGCGACCCGCGGCCTGCCCGAGCTCGGCGGCCACCGGATCCACTGCTCGGAGGTCGACGTGATCGTCGAGCACGACGGCGAGCTGATGGAGCTCTCGGGCAAGCGGCGCGGCGACGCCGACCGCCGCATCGCCGAGCACGTGAGCGAGCTCGTACCCGACGGCGCGACGCTGCAGTTCGGGATCGGCGGCGTGCCGAACGAGGTCGCGCGCATCCTCGCCGACGGCCCGCGGGGCGGCTTCGGCATCCACACCGAGATGCTGGTCGACGGCGTGCGCCTGCTGCACGAGGCCGGCAAGGTCGCGAACCGCAAGGGAGCGTACGACGGCCTCTCGGTGTGCACCTTCGCGCTCGGCTCGCGCGCGCTCTACGACTGGGCGGCGCGCGAGGACGCGGTGCGCTTCCTGCCGGTGTCGGCGACCAACCTGCCGTCGCTGATCGGGCGCAACCGCCGCATGGTGAGCATCAACTCGGCGATCACGATCGACCTCGCGGGACAGGTCGTCGCCGACAGCGTCGCGGGACGGCAGCACTCGGGGGTCGGCGGCCACGAGTCGTTCGTCACCGGCGCGCGCGAGGCGGACGGCGGCAGGTCGATCCTCTGCCTGCACGCGTCGGTGCAGGTGCACGGCGAGCGCCGCTCGCGCATCGTCGCCGAGCTGCCGGCGGGATCGATCGTCACGACGCCGCGCCACCAGGTGCACTGGGTCGCGACCGAGCACGGCGCCGTCGAGCTCTTCGGCCGCAGCGACCGCGAGCGCGCCGAGCTGCTGATCTCGATCGCCGACCCGGCGTTCCGCGACGAGCTGCGCGCCGCCGCACGCCGGCGCGCGAATTGACAGGCCGACTCGACGGACCGTAGTTTCCCGCAGCCCCGGCGGCGGAGCGGAGCGGCGAGCCCAGCTCGAGGCGAGCACCGCGCAGGGAGCGATCCGACGGAGGAACGCAATGCCGCTCGACGACGACGTCCAGATGCTGATGAACATGCTCGCCGCCCCGGGCGCGCCGACGCTCACCTCCCTGTCGGTCGAGGAGGCGCGGGCGAACATGCGCAACCTGACCGCCTTCCGCGCCGCTCCGGAGCCGATCGCGCGCGTCGAGGACCGGACGGTCCCCGGACCGGCGGGCGACGTCCCGGTGCGGATCTACGCGCCGCGCACCGACCCCGGCCTCCCCGTGCTGGTCTACTTCCACGGCGGCGGCTGGGTGCTGGGCGACCTCGACACGCACGACGGCACGACGCGCGCGCTCGCGAAGCTGATCGACGGCGTGGTGGTGTCGGTCGACTACCGGCTCGCCCCGGAGCACAAGTTCCCCGCCGCGATCGACGACGCCTACGCCGCGACGGAGTGGGTGGTCGAGAACGCCGCGGCCATCGGCGGCGACCCGCGGCGCGTCGCGATCGCCGGTGACAGCGCGGGCGGCAACCTGACGGCGTGCGTCGCGCTCAAGGCGCGCGACCACGGCAAGCCGCGCCTCGTGCACCAGCTCCTGATCTATCCCGTCACCGACGCGCGCTTCGACACCGTGTCCTACCGCGACAACGCGGAAGGCTACTTCCTGACGCGCAACGACATGGAGTGGTTCTGGAACCACTACCTGCGCGGACCGCAGGACGCGACCAACCCGTACGCCTCGCCGCTGCAGGCGAGCGACCTGCGCGGGCTGCCGCCGGCGACCGTCATCACCGCCGAGTTCGACCCGCTGCGCGACGAAGGCGAAGCGTATGCCGCACGCCTCCGGGAGGCGGGCGTGCCGACGCAGCTCAGGCGCTACGACGGCGTGATCCACGGCTTCTTCAGCATGGGCGACGTGGTCGCGAAGGGGAAGGTCGCGATGCAGGAAGCGACGGAGGCCCTCCGGCGGGCCTTCATCAAGCCGCACTGAGCGACGGCCGGCGGCGCCGGCGGGGAGGAGGACGACGATGGCTCGACGGGCGGCGCTGGCGGCGCTCGTGCTGCTCGCCGCGGCCTGCGGCTCGAGCGATCCGATCGCGTGGACGCAGCTCGGTCCGCAGTCGCAGGTGATCGCGCGCGCGATCGTCGTCGAGGGCGGCTGCCCCTCGCTCACCGTCGACGGCGCACGGGTCGCGATGCGCGAGCGCGCCGCGCCGAGCGCCGCCTTCCCCGTGCGAAGCTGCGAAGCCGTGGTCCCGCCGCAGGCGACGTCGGCCTCGATCGACGGCCAGCCGCTCGCGCTGCCGGCCGCGCGGCCGACGCGCTTCGCGGTGCTGGGCGACACCGGCTGCCGCGTCCAGGGCGCGCGCGTGCAGGCGTGCGACGATCCCGCGGCGTGGCCCGCAGCCGACGTGAGCGCGGCGATCGCCGCGTCGAGCCCGGACCTGATCCTGCACGTCGGCGACTACCTCTACCGTCTCGGGCCGTGCCCCGCGGGCGAGGCGTCGTGCGGCCCCACGGGCGACGACTGGGCGAGCTGGTACGCCGACTTCTTCGCGCCGTTCGCGCGCGCGCTTGCGGCCGCGCCGTGGGTGTTCGTGCGCGGCAACCACGAGCTCTGCGGCGAGGGCGGCGACGGCTGGTTCCGTCTCCTCGACCCGCACCCGTACGGCGGCTGCGTCGACTACACGCAGCCCTACGCGGTCGAGGCGGGCAACGTGCGCCTGGTCGTCTTCGACTCGGCGCTGGCGAGCGACTTCTCCGCGGTGCCGGAGCAGGTCGCCGTGTACGAGCGCCAGTTCGCGGACGCGCGCGCTCTCGCCGCCGGCGCGACGCAGGCCTGGCTCCTCCTGCACCGTCCGATCTGGGCGGTCGGCGCCAGCTCTTCTCCTCCGCCGGCGACCTTCGTCGACAACCCGACGCTGCAGGCGGCGTCGCAGAACGAGCTCGGCGCCGCGACGACGCTCGTCCTCTCGGGCCACCTGCACGTCCTCGGCTGGTACGGCTTCGTGCCCGCGGCGGACCGCGCACCGCAGCTCGTCGTCGGCACCGGCGGCACGCAGCTCGACCCGGCGATCGGGACGTCGCTCGCCGGCATGGAGATCGCGGGCGCCGAGCTGTCGACCGGCACGACGCTCGCCGAGCACGGCTTCCTGACGATCGAGCCCGGCGACGCGGGCGGCTGGGACCTCGGCTTCACGCCGGTCGCGGGCGGGCCGCGGCCGGTCTGCGAGCTGCACGGGCGGGACCTGAGCTGCGAGAGCTGACGCAGACGCTCGCCCGCCGGCTCGCACGAGCGGGATGACGCGATGACCGGCGCCACGCTGCTCGAGAGGTTCGTGCTGCAGGACCTGACGCTCGCCGGGCTCGCCCACGTCGCGATCGGCCTCGCGCTGAGCCTGCACGTCCTCCTGCACAAGCACCGCCCGGTGTCGGCGGTGCTGTGGCTCGGCATCCTGTGGGCGTTCCCCTTCGTCGGGGCGCTCGTCTACCTGGGCTTCGGCATCGATCAGGTCGAGCGCGGCGGCGTGGCGCGCGACGCCTGCCGCGCGATCCTGCGCGAGCTGTCGCTGCCGGGCGCCGGCGCCGCCGAGGCCCTGCGCCAGCGTGCGCCGGTTCCGGCCGGACGCGGCAGCGAGATCCTGCGCACGACGAGCGGCCGGCGGCGCGACCTCGCGCAGATGGGCGGCAACGCGGTCGAGCTGCTGGTCGACGGCGACGAGTTCTACCCGGCGCTCGACGCCGCGATCGACGCTGCGCGGGACTCGATCCACCTGCAGTCGTTCATCATCGCGCGCGACGCGACGGGACGGCGCCTGGTCGAGCGCCTCGCCCGGCGCACCGCCGAGGGCGTCACGGTCCGCCTGCTCTACGACCGCTTCGGCTCGACCTACGCGCACTACAGCACGATGTTCCGCACGGCGCGCCGGGCGGGCGTGCGCGTCGCGTCGATCTCGCACGCGAGCCCGCTGCGCGGACGATTCCAGGTCAACCTGCGCAACCACCGCAAGGTCGCCGTGATCGACGGCCGGATCGGCTTCACCGGCGGAATCAACGTCGGCGACCTCAACGTGACGGGTGCGAGCGGCCGCCCGCCGATCCGCGACTACCACGTGCGCATCGAGGGGCCGGCCGTCAGCGAGCTCCAGCTCCAGTTCGTCGCCGACTGGACGTTCGCCTCCGGCGAGGCGCCCGCGGACGTCGTGCTGCCGCGCTACTTCCCCGTCGCCGAGCGTCGCGGCGACGCGCTGCTCCACGTGCTCGCGACCGGCCCGTACGCGGGTGCGCGCGCGCTCACCGACCTGCTGTTCGCCGCGATCGGCGCGGCCGAGAGGTCGCTCCGCGTGGTGACCCCGTACTTCGTCCCGAACGAGCCCGTGCTGCAGGCGATCCGCGCGGCGGCGCTGCGCGGCGTCGACACCCGTCTCGTCGTCCCGCAGCTCGGCAACCACTGGTACGTCGACTTCGCGGCGCGCTCGCTGTACACGCCGCTGCTCGAGTCCGGCGTGCGCATCTTCGAGCGCAAGCCGCCCTTCTCGCACGCCAAGGCGCTGGTGGTCGACGAGTCCTACGCCGTGCTCGGCTCGGCGAACCTCGACTACCGGAGCCTGCACCTGAACTTCGAGAGCGTCGTCGAGGTGGTCGAGGCGGCGTTCCTCGCGCGTCTCAACGCGCAGATCGAGAGCGAGCTCGCGCACAGCGTCGAGGCGAGCCTCGAGGCGCACCGGGCGCGCCCGATGAGCCGGCGGCTCGCCGAGAACTTCTGCTACCTGTTCCAGCCGCTGCTCTGATCGTTGCGCCACCGGAACGACGCGCC
>JBFMAS010000512.1:0-4843 GCA_040755575.1 Thermodesulfobacteriota bacterium | reverse complement strand
GGCAGCCGTCAGGTCCGCGACCACGTCGGCGCCGTCGCCGAGGACGAGCGGCTGCGTAGTGCGCTGGAACGCGCGGCCGGCGTCGAGCGTCACGCGGTAGGCCGCGGCCGGCAGGTGCTCGGCGCGGTAGCGTCCCTGCGCGTCGGTGCGCACCACGACCAGCACGGGCCGCGCCGCGCGACCACGCAGCGTGACGGTGGCGCCGGCGAGGGGCGCTCCTCCGTCGTCGCGCACGACGCCGTGGACGGTCGCGGTGCCGGGCACGAGGCCGCGGTCGCCGAGCGCGGCGAGCGGCGTGTAGCTGCCGAGGGCGTGCACCGGCAGGTCGAGCGGGATCCGGTTCGAGAACGGCCCCCAGCGGAGCCGCCTCGCGCCTCGCGCGGCGCTGAGGCGGTAGCCGCCTCGCGGCACGGCGGGGAACAGGAAGTCGCCCCGCGGCGAGGTGAGGACGCGCAGCCGCAGCGGCGCACCCGCGGCGGTCCGGCCGCGCAGCTGCAGCTCGACGCCGCCGAGGGCGGCACCGACGAAGTCCGTGAGCCGGCCTGCCGCATCGAGCGCCTCCGGGGCGCGGTCGAGCGCGGCGCGCCACGTCGCGACGTCGGCGCGAAGCTCGGCGAGCACGTCGGGATGCTCGGCCGCGACGTCGAGGTGCTCGTACGGGTCGGTCGTGATCGCGTAGAGCTCCTCGCGCCCGTCGGCGAACGCGATGTAGCGCCAGGCCGGCGTGCGGACGACGTGCCCGCGGTGCGAGCCGGCGCCGGCGTAGTAGCCGACGATCCTGTCACGGCCGACCGGCGCTCCCGTCTCGACCGCGTCCACCAGGCTCACCCCGGCACGGTCGGCGAGCGCAGCGGCGCCGGCGTACTCGAGGATGGTCGGCAGCACGTCGAGCGCCGACACCAGGTCGTGGCGCACGACGCCCGCCGGCACGCGTCCCGGCCAGTTGAGGATCAGCGGCGTGCGGAAGCCGAGCTCGTAGAGCGTCCCCTTGCCGCGGCCCACGCCCGCAACGAGCTGCGTGACGCCCCAGCCGTTGTCCGCCAGGTAGAGGAGCAGGGTGTTCTCGCGCAGGCCGCGCGCCGCGAGCTCGTCGACCAGCTCGCCGACCAGCGCGTCGAGCCAGCTCACGTTGGCGTAGTAGGCGGTCTCCGTGGCGCTCAGCCCGAGCTCGACGTACGGCGCCCGGAGCGCGTCGGGCGCGTCGAACGGCGCGTGCGGCAGCATCGGCGCGAACCAGACGAAGAACGGGCGCTCGCCGGCCTCGTCGAGGAAGGCGCGCAGCGGGTCGAGAGCCGTCCCGTCGAGAAAGCCGTCGCGGCCGAAGCCCTGGCCGACGTTCGTGTACGCCGTCCCGGGAGCGGTCGCGAGCCCGTGCGTGAAGCCGGCCTGGGCGAACGTTCCCTCCCACATCTTGCCGCCCTCCCACGACACGTAGCCGTGCCGCGCGAGCTCGCGCGGCAGCGTGCGGACGTGCGTCACGCCTTGGCGAAGCCCGAAGGGCCCGATGCGCGCCTCGAGCGCGGCGATCTCGCGATCCCACTGCACGGGGTGGACGCCGCCCAGCACGGCGCGCAGCGAGGGGACGCACGTGCTCGCCGTCGCGTGCGCGTTGTCGAACACCGTGCCGCCGGCGGCGAGCGCGTCGAGGTGCGGCGTCCGCACGTAGGGGTCGCCCATGAAGCCCGAGTAGGGCCAGCCGTGGTCGTCGCCGAGGATCAGCACGACGTTCGGCCGCGCCTCCTGCGGCGCGGCGTGTGCGGCCGCGCCCGCGAGCAGCGAGAGCGCGAGCAGCGCGACGACCTCGAGCCGTGTGCGCGTGCTCACGGCTCCGCCGGCACCTGCGCGTCGCCGCGCACGAAGACGGGAATCAGCTCGAGCGGTGCCGCGACCGTCACCGTGAGCGGGCCCTGGTAGCGCAGCGAGGGGTCCCAGTAGCTGCGCCACTCGCCGCGCGGCAGGTAGACCTCGCGGGCGCGCTCGCCCGTGCGCCACACCGGCGCGATCAGCAGGTCCGGGCCGAGCAGGTACTCGTCCCAGCGGTCGGCGACCGCCGGGTCGTCGGGCCACGCGAACACGAGCGGACGCACGAGCGGCATCCCGCTCACGCGGGCCTCGCCTGCGGCCGCGACCAGATAGGGCTGCAGCGCCTCGCGCAGGCGCGTGTAGCGCCGGTAGATCGCGATCAGCTGCTCGTCGTACGCGGGCTCGGTCGGCATCGCCCAGGGCGCGTGCGCGCCGACGCCGCCGATCTCCATGATCCCGGAGAACGCGCTGAGCTCGAGCCAGCGCGCGAACACGTCCCGGTCCTTGAACTCGTAGTAGCCGCCGGTGTCGGAGCCCCAGATCGGGTAGCCGAGGAACGCGACCCGCTGCTGGCTGATGATCGCGCTGCGCAGGCCGAGGTCGGTGCCCGCACCCGAGCCGAAGTTCTCGCTGCCCGCCGTGTCGCCGCCCCAGACGATCGCCCAGCGCTGCGTGCCCGTGTAGCCGCTGCGCGTGATCACCAGCGCGTCGTGCGGGAAGGCTTCCTGCATCGCGTCGTGGTGCACCTGCGCCTGCAGCGTCGGGTAGGCGTTGCGCACCTCGCGGCCGTGGCGGCCGTCGGCCCAGACGTCGGTCGCCGCGTCGGGCAGGTGCTCCTCGCCGCGGTCGAGCTTGATGCCCCGGATGCCGTGCGCGGCGACGAAGTCGCGCACGCGCTCGCGCCACCATTCGCGTGCGCCGGCGCTGGTCGCATCGAGGATGAAGCTGTTGCCGCCGACGTCGGCGCAGCGCGGCGTGCCGACGCCCGGGGCGAGGAAGCCGAGGCGCAGCGCCTCGCTGCCGTTGTCGCCCGGGCGGCTGCCGCACGCCCACATGCTGCTCCAGGTCAGCACGCGGTAGCCGCGGCGCGCGAGCGCGGCCAGCATCGCGCCGACGTTCGGCAGACGCTCCTCGTCCCAGGCGAAGCGTGCGAAGCCGAACTCGCCGTCGAGCACCGGCCGGTCGAGCACGTAGACGCCAGGCGGGATGCCGAGCCGCTCGTACATCAGCACGTCCTCCGCGACGTCGGCGTTGATCGGCGTGCCGTCGACGACGGCCGGCTCGCCGACGCGCAGCTCGCCGCGCCAGCGCCAGTGCAGGAACGCCCAGTCCGGCGGCACGAACGGACGCCCGGTCAGGCGGGTGTACTCGTCGACGATCACGTCGTGGCCCGGGCCGTGGAACAGGTGGAAGCGGAGGGTGTGGCTCTCGGGCGCGTTGCCCGTCTCGAAGCGGTAGGAGACGAGCGTCGGATCGCTGCGCGCGACGTCGAACGCGCCGGCCGCCGTTCCGGCGACCGACAGACCCCAGCCGCGCGAGCCGTGGAAGAACGGCGCATAGATCGCGATCGTCGGCCGGACGAACATCTCGACCTGCTCGCCGCGCCGGTCGAGCGTGCCGGCCTCGGCGGGGAAGACGTCCTCGCGCGGGACGTCGATCACGCCCGGGACGAGAAGCGGCGCGTCCCGCAGCCTCTCCGTCAAGCCATAGATCCGCTCGTCCGGCGGCGAGTGCCAGCGGTCGCCGAGCGCCTCGATCGTGAAGGGGGAGGGCGGCTCGACCAGCACCTCGATCGTCCGGGACCCGAGGAAGCGCACGCTGACGCGGGCGGGGTGCCCCTCCGTCGTCGCGACCACGAGCTCGACGCCGTCCGGCAGCGTGCGGTCCGACAGCACGCCGCCGAGCCGGTGCTCGACGCCGCCCCGCTCCCAGTACGGGCCGCCGCCCGGTGCGTGCGCGGCGAGCGCGGCCTCACCGCGCGCCGCGCGCAGCTCGAGCCGCAGCGGGTCGCGCAGCACGTCGAGCACCGTCGAGGGACTCGACAGCCGGATGGCGGACGGCGTGCGCTCGACCGTGATGCCCTCGCCCGGCGTCGGCTCGGCGTCGGAGCAGGCGGCGAGCGCGGCGGCGAGGAGCAGGCCCGCGAGCGGCGGACGGAGGAGACCCGGGCGGGTGCGCACGGTCGGTCTAAAAGCATGCCTGACGAGGCGCCGACAAGCCGGCGGCGCACGATCTTGCTCGCGGTGACATGGGCGTGGATGCATCCGGCGCGGCGAGCCGTCCGTAGAGGGCTCAGAGCATGCGATCCCGAGCAGCCGAGCCGGCGCGGTTGACGCTTCACACCGCGATCCTCCATCATCGTCCCGATGTCCGAGACGGTCGATGCGGTGCCGATGCGCCTCGCGTTGCGGCGCCGCCGCCGGATGGCCCCGAGGAGCGACGCGCGGCGCCGGAGGGCGGGCGGCCATTCTGCGTGAAGGCCTTCGACGTCCTGTCGGTCGCTGCGCTGCTCGCGCTGCAGGCGGTCGCGGGATGGCAGCTCGCGGTCGCCATCGCGGGCGGCGCGCCGGTCTGGCTGCTCGGCCCGTCGCTCGTCGCCGCCGTGCTCGCGGCGGATCTGGTGTCGGGCGTCGTGCACTGGGTCGGCGACCGCTTCTTCGCCGAGAGCACGCCGCTCGTCGGCCGCATGCTGATCCGGCCGTTCCGCGAGCACCACGCGGATCCGCTGGCGATCACGCGGCACGGCTTCTTCGAGCTGTGCGGCAACAACGCGGCGGCCGTCGTCGTGCCGATGCTGCTCGTGGTGCGGGGCGGCGGCCCCGGCCGCGACGAAGCGGCGTTCGCGCTGCACGCGTTCGTGCTGCTGTTCTCGCTGCTGGTCTTCGCGACCAACCAGGTCCACAAGTGGGCGCACGCGCCGCGCGCCGGCGCGCTCGTCCGCCTGCTGCAGGCGAGCGGCCTGATCCTGCCGCCCGAGCGCCACGCGCGACACCATCGCGGCGACTTCTCGCAGGCCTACTGCGTTACGACCGGCTGGCTC
>JBFMAS010000511.1:0-15029 GCA_040755575.1 Thermodesulfobacteriota bacterium | reverse complement strand
GATGCGGTCAGAAGCAGCGCAGCAGGCCCGGCGCCGTCACGCACGACGACATGGAGCCCGTGCGCGTGATCTGCCCTCCATGCCGCAAGACCACGGTCACCGGCCCCTGGAAGGACGGTCCGATGTCGAGCTTGCTCAGCGTGAAGGTGAGGATCTGCTTGCCGGTCAGGTCGCGCGGCCGGAACGGCTTGACCCGCAGGTTGAAGCGGCGGTCGGCGCTCTTGCACGTGATGATGCTGCGCCGCTGGCTGCACTCGGTGAGCAGGAACGGCGCGTCGACGGCGAGGCTGCCGCCGTCGAACACCTGGATGCCGATCGGGTTCAGCGCGTTGAACTCCTCGGGCGAGCCGATGGGCGCGATGAAGCTGCCCTTCACCACCACCTTGCCGCTCGGACGCGCGCCGCCGCGGTCCGCGACCAGGCGCACCTTCTCGAGCTCCATCGGCAGCCCGCAGAACGGGCAGATGTCGTCGGCGTCGCAGATGCCGTCCTGGTCCGCGTCGCCGCCGCCCGGGCCCTGGAGGCACTCGCCGGCGACGCACGCGTCGTCCGTCGAGCAGCCCGGATCGACGTCGCAAGCGGTGCCGTCCTCGACCGGCGTGACGACGCAGCCGAACAGCTCCTGGCAGGCGGCGACGTTGCACTGCGCGTCGGCCGGCGTCGTGTCGCAGACCGGCGGCGTGCCCGGCGCGCACAGCGAGGTGGTCGTGTCGCACACCTCGGGTCCGTTGCAGATGACGTTGTCGTCGCAGTCCTCGTTGGTGACGCAGCTCAGGCAGTCGGGCGTCGCGGTGAGGAACGGCGCGTAGGCGATGTTGACGCCCGCGGGATCGCAGCCCGCGGTGCCCGGGCCGCCGGCGCAGCCCCACCAGTTCAGCGTCGCGTCGAGCGGGGTGCTCGGATAGTTCAGGGCGCCGATCGTGTTGCCGGTCATCGTGTTGCTGCGGATCGAGATGCCGTCGATCGTGGTCTGCGCCGGCTCGATCAGGATGCCGAAGTAGTTGTCCAGCAGCTCGTTGCACTTGAAGATCGTGTCGCGCGTGATCGGGCGGTTCGCCACGCCGGTCAGCAGGATCCCCGCGCCGCGCTCGTAGTTGCGCACGACGTTCTTCTCCACCACCGAGTCGCGGAACTGTCCCGCGATGCCGGCACCGAGCTCGATGCCCGGGTGGTCGCGCATCAGGTTGCGGCTGATCGTCGAGTTGCGCAGGTAGCCGCCGATGCCGACCGCGGCGTCGACCACCTCGTTGTCCTGGAAGACGGCCACGCTGACGACGTCGTCGCCGATGGTCGGCGTGAGGTTGTCGCTGCCGGCGCTGATGCCCAGCTCGTCGACGTCGGTCACGAGGTTCTGCTGCGCGAACGCCGACTGGGCGCGGTCGAGCGCGATCCCGCGCACCGCGGTCGTGACGATGCAGTTGCGCACCGTCGCGCTCGTGGCCGTCGCGTCCGCGTGCACCGCGATCCCGCCGGGGTTGCTGATCGACAGCCCGTCGAGGGTCGCACCCTCGGCACGGATCAGCACGCCGAGCGCCAGCGTGGTCTCGCCGAGCAGCGGATCGCGCGTGCGCGCGTCCTCCCCCGCGCGGGGGCCGAGGAGCTGCACGCCGCGAGTGAGGATCGGCGTCTCGTTGAACACGTGCGCCGTCGGGCGCAGCTCCGCCGACGGCTGCGACGCGTCGACGGCGTTCTGGATGGTCGCGAAGTAGCCGTCGGCGTCGGCGAAGCCGACGAGCGCGTTGCTGGTCACGTGCCTGCCGAGCGCGACCGTGTCGATGGTGGCGAGACGGAACACGTTGACCGCCAGCGCGAGCACGTTCGTGAACGCCGCCTGCCCCTCGCTGAACGTGCTGTTCGCGGCGAACAGCACCGCGCCCGCGGTCGCGTTCGCATAGGTGTTGCCCGACACGGCGACGCCGGAGCCCGGCGCCGTCGGGATGCCGAGCGCGTCGTCCGCTCCGGCGTCGATGACGACGCCGACGCCTCGGTTCAGGCCGGCGTCGCGGCTCGCGAGGTTGCGAAACGCGTTGCCGGTGATCGTGGCGCCCGTACCGGGCGTCGCGCCGACGACGTTGTGCAGGTACACGCCCGCACCCGCGACCGTCCCGGCGGCGCCGAGATCGCGGATGTCGTTCCCCTGCACGACGAGACCCGTGATCTGCTTGCGGTCGCCCGCCGTGCCCGTCACGCCGAAGACGCCGTACGCGAAGTGCGTGAAGCTCGAGTTCGGGTTCGCGAGCGCCATGCCGCGCACGAAGTTGCCGCGCACGACGACGTTCGGCAGGTCGGCGTTGGCGTACATCACGACGCCGGCGTAGGTCTGCGCGTCGCCGAGCAGGTCGAGGCCCTCGACGGTCACGCCGCCGCTCGAGATCGAGATCGCCGCGGCGAGGCCGCGTGCGTCGACGATGGTCTCTCCGGTGCCGCCGGCGGTGCGGCTCGCGATCGGGACGCCGGCTTGCGCGCCGCGCAGCGTGAGCGGCTTGTCGATCGAGACCGACCCCGTGTACGTCCCGGCGCCGACCTGCACGGTCTCGCCGGCCGTCGCCTGCAGCACGGCGAACGGGATGGTCGCGCAGGGCGCGCCCGAGTTGCTGCAGTCGTTGGCGGCGTCCGAGCCGGTCGTCGCGACGAAGCGGTCGGCGGCCGCCACCCCGGCCGTGAGCGCGACCAGCGAGAGGGTCGCGAAGGAGACGGTGAGCGCGCGCGAGAGACGGGTCTGGCGCATCGGTGTAGCGGTCGTGGTGTTCACGGGGGCCCTCCAGGATCGGGGTCGAGCGTCGGGCCCAACGCATAGGGTCGGCGCTTCGTCGTAGTCAACCCGGGAAATCCCGCGTAGAACTCGGGCAATGGAGGTAGTCCTCGACCACGTCGTCGTCGCCGTCGCGGACCTCGCCGGCGCGACCCGCGCCTACGGCAGCCTCGTGGGCCGCGCGCCGTCCTGGCGCGGCGCCCACCCGACGCTCGGCACGCGCAACGCGCTCTTCCGGCTCGACGCCGGGCCGTACCTCGAGCTGCTCGCGGCCGATGTCCCCGGCGCCCCGCCGGCGGAGCTCGTCACGGCGGCGCTGCGCGGCCGCGCCGAGCGACCGCTGATGCTCGCCCTCGGCGTGCCGGACGTCGACGCGGCCGTCGCGGCGGCGCGGGCGCGCGGGCTCGCCGTGTCGGACCCCGCCGGCGGGGAGGGCGTCGACGACGGCAGCGGACTGCGGCGGACGTGGCGCAGCGCGCTGCTCGACCGGGCCGGCGTCCGTGGACTGCGGATCATGCTCTTGACGCACGGCGCGCCGGCCGACGCGTTGCCGGTGGCGCCGCCGCGGGCCGCGGCCGGCTCGGTCGCAGCCGCGATCGACCACGTGGTCGTCTTCACGCAGGACCTCGGCGCGAGCCTCGCGCTGTGGACGTCGGTGCTCGGCGCCGGCGTCGCGTGGCCGGAGAAGGATTTCCCCGAGCGCGGCACGCGCAACGCCGGCCTCGACCTGGGCGGCGTCGTGCTCGAGCTCATCCAGCGCACCGACCGCGCGCCGAGCGCGCGCGGCGACGTGCTGTGGGGGATCGCCTACCGCGTCGGCGACGTCGATGCGGCGCTCGCGCGCCTGCGCGCGGACGGGACCGAGACGAGCGAGGCGCGGCAGGGCCTCGCGCCCGGGACGCGGGTCGCGAACGTCCGCTGGCAGCGAACCCCGACGCTGCTCATCGGCCCAGCGTGACGCGAGCCGTCAGCGGTAGCCCTTCATGACGTGCTCGACCCACCACTGCGGCGCCGCGCCGAGCAGCTTCTGCAGGTCCGGGTAGTCCCACCAGCGGACGATCTTGCCGGCGCGGAGCTCGTGCACCGAGACGAACTTGATCTTGACCTTCTCGCCGCTCGGCCAGTGCCACTCCTCCTCGTGCTCGGTCATGACCAGGTCGCCCTCGGCGATCATGTGCCGCGGGTGGTGGTAGATGGCGGCGAGCGGCTCGAGGCCGAGGCGCAGGCGCGCCGCGATCTGCGCGGGCCCGCGTGCGACGTCGTCGTCGGGCGTCGGGACGTCGGTGTACTCGCCGTCCTCGGCGAAGTAGGCGCCGACCGCGTCGAAGTCGCGGGCGTAGAGGTCGCGCCAGAAGCGCTCGATCGTCTGCTTGTTCCTTGCGGCGTCGCTCACAAAGCTCTCCTCGCGCGTCAGGCGCGCACGAACGCGACCGGCATGTGCCGGACGCCGGTGTGCTTGTTGCTGCGCGCCCACTCGATCGGCCCCGCGAGGCGGACCTCGGCGAAGCGCTCGAGCAACCCCTCGAAGACGAGCCGCATCTCGAGGCGGGCGAGCGCCGCGCCGAGGCAGAAGTGGTTGCCGTAGCCGAAGGTGAGGTGCGGGTTCGGGTCGCGGCGGACGTCGAAGCGGAACGGGTCGGGGAACACGTCCTCGTCGCGGTTCGCCGACGCCCACCACAGGGTCACCTTGTCGCCCGCCCGGATCGTCTGGCCGCGCAGCTCGACGTCGCGGGTCGCGGTGCGGCGGTTGTACGGCGTCGACGAGGTCCAGCGCAGCAGCTCCTCGATGGCCCTGGGCAGCAGCGTGCGGTCGTCGCGCAGCGCCCGCCACTGGTCCGGGTGCTCGATCAGCGCCGCGACGCCGGCTGCGATCGAGTTGCGCGTGGTCTCGCTGCCGGCCGCGATCAGCAGGTTGAAGAACATCTGCAGCTCGAGGTCCTGCAGCGGCTCGTCGTCGCCGGACGCCCCGGATGCGTGCGCGTACGGGATGCGGCCGTGCACCACGGCGGACAGGACGTCCTCCTCCGGGTGGCGCCGCTTCTCCGCCAGCAGCTCGGTGCCGTAGGCGAACAGCGCCGCCTGCGCGGCGCGCGTCCTCTCGCTGGTCTCGCCGAGCTGGCGGTCGTCGTAGTCGAGCGTCGCGTTGGCCCAGGCGAAGAGCTGGTGGCGGTCCTGCTGCGGCACGCCGAGCAGCCTGGCGATCGCCTGCAGCGGCAGCTCGGTCGCGACGTCGACCACGAGGTCGCACGCGCCGCGCGCCGCGACGTCGTCGAGGATCGCCTCGGTCCGCCGGCGCAGATCGCCCTCCATGGAGGCGAGGGCGCGCGGCGACACGGCGGGCGTCACCAGCCGGCGGAAGCTCCGGTGGCGCGGGTCGTCCATCATGTTGAGCAGCACGCCGGCCGCGAAGCCCGACGCGAGGTCCTCGATCAGCGTGCCGCCGCCCTCGCGCGCGCCGCCGCGATGCGAGGAGAAGGCCGCCGCGTCGAGCGCCGCCTGGCCGACGTCGGCGTGGCGGGAGAGCACCCAGAAGCCCTCCCCGCCCGGCGTGTGCGCGGTCGGGGGATGGAACCACACCGGCGCCTCGCGCCGCAGGCGGGTGAAGACGTCGTGCGGGAAGCCGTGCGCGAAGCGGTCGAGGTCGGTGAGGTCGACGTCGAGGGACATGGCCGCGGGCGAGGGTTCCAAGGATGGCGCGCGAGGTCAACTTCGTCGACGCGACGCCCGCGGCGGGAGGCGCGGGCGAGTGCGCCGCGCTGCGCACGCTGCAGGACGGTCAGTAGAGTCCCGGTATCAGCCTGGCGGTACGCTTCCTGTACCGGCCGTACTCCGGGAAGGCTGCGTCGAGCCCGGCGCGGCACGCTTCACGAGGGACGTGCCCGCGCGCCACGCGTACCCGCTGCTGCGCCGAGGATGCCGTCTCGCCTTCGCTGGCAGCGGCTACCTTCTACGTGCGAGGAACGGGCACCGGATGAGCGAACGAACGGACAACCCCAAGCTGTCGAGCCGCTTCGAGGAGGCGCTGGCCTACGCGGCGCGCGTGCACCGGCGGCAGATCCGCAAGGTCGCAGACGACGACAAGGGCGCTCCTGAGATTCCCTACGTCGCGCACCTCATGGCGGTCGCCGCGCTGGTGCTCGAGCACGGCGGCGGCGAGGACGAGGCGATCGCGGCGCTGCTGCACGACGCAGTCGAGGACGCCGGCGGCCGCGCGCGACGCGAGGACATCCGCGTGCGCTTCGGCGACGAGGTGGTGCGGATCGTCGACGCGTGCTCGGACAGCGACGGCGAGCCCAGGCCGCCCTGGGTGGCGCGCAAGGAGGCGTACCTCGCGCACCTCGCAGCGACCGGCGACGGCAAGGTGCGCCGCGTCGCCGCGTGCGACAAGCTGCACAACGCGCGCGCGGTGCTGGCCGACTACCGCAAGCTCGGCACCGGCCTCTGGGCGCGCTTCAACGGCAAGCGGGACGGGACGCTGTGGTACTACCGCGTGCTCGCCGACGAGTTCCTGCGCGGCGGACCGGAAGACGTGGCGGAGGATCTCGGCCGCACGGTCGACGAGCTCGAGGCTCTCGTCCGCGCGGCCGAGCCGGACTGGAAGCCGGGGAAGCCCGACCGCGACGCTACGCCGTAGCGATCGGACCGCCGTCCCGTGCCGCCGGCGTCCCCGCCATGAACTGCATCATGAGCTGCACGAGCTCGTGCGGCGGCGTCACATCGGGCTCGTCGACGGAGTCCTTCAGGTTCTCGAACTTCAGCAGGTCGAACTTCTCGTAGGCCTCGCGCACGCGCGGCGTGAGCAGCCCGAGCCGCTTCAGGTTCGGCACGATCTTCGAGAACATCATCTGGCGGAAGCCGACCATGAAGGGCGTCTCCTTCGCCCAGTCGACCCACAGCTTGACGTCCCAGCCGAGGCGCTCGAACACCGCCTCCATCAGCAGCCGGTCGCGCAGCAGGTGCGTCGCCTCGATGACGAACTCCTCGCGCTCGCGCAGCTCGGCCGAGGTCATCTCCTTCGTGTAGAGGTCCGACAGCGACAGCACCCCGAAGGCGACGTGGCGCGACTCGTCCGCCATGACGCGTCCGATCAGGTCCTGGATCAGCGGCTCGTCCGCCATCTGCAGGCGCGTCACGCCGAAGGCCGCCAGCGCGAGCCCCTCGACCATGATCTGCATGCCGAGGAAGGTGATGTCCCAGCGCGAGTCGCAGATGATCGCGTCGAGAAGCTGGCGGAGCTGCTCGTTGACCCCGTACGAGATGCCGAGCTTCTCGGTCAGGTAGCGGTGGTAGACCTCGACGTGCCGCGCCTCGTCGGCGACCTGGTTGGCGGCGTAGAACTTCGCCTCCTCCCAGGGAACGCTCTGGACGATCTTGGCGGTGGCCAGCAGCGCGCCCTGCTCCCCGTGCAGGAACTGCGACAGCATGAACGAGTTCATGTGCAGCTGCATCCGGGTGAGCTCCTCGTCCTGCAGCTTGATCGGCGGGCTCATCAGGGTGTTCATCAGCGTCGCGGCGCCGTTCGCGACCCGCTCGCGCGTCAGGCGCTCGACGTCGACGTCGACCGACCAGTCGAGGTCGTTCGCGTTCCAGGCGAGCGTCTTGCCCTTCTCGTAGAGCTGGAGGAGGTTCTTGCGCTTGAGCTCGTACTGCCAGTCGAGCACGGTCTGCACGGTGGCGTTGAGCGACTCGTAGGCGCCGCTCGTCGGGATGGGCAGCGGGTTGTGCTGGACGTACTCCATGATCTCCTCCGGGTGTCGCTCGACCAACCGAGCGGCTACGACGTCTTCGGCTTTCTCGCCGGCTTCCTCGATCCCGCCGCGGGCCCGGCGGGGATGCCGACGTAGGCGACGAACATCCGCGCGACCTCGCGCTTGAGCTCGTCGAGCCCGAGCATGCGCCCGGCGGCGTGGGTGCCGTCGAGCAGCACGTGCTGGTTCATCAGGGAGAACGCGGCCTGCACGCCGAGGTCGATCGCCAGCACCGGGTCGGGATGCTGGAACCCCGGCGACCTGCCGACGAGCAGCGCGGCGATGCGCTGCGCGGCGCGGTTGCGGAAGCGCACCGCGTCGTCGCGGATCTGGACGTCCTGCGTCGCGCGGAACAGGAACGCGCGGATCAGGTCGCGCCGTGCCTCGGTCACGTCGACCAGCTCCTCGACCGCGGCCGCGATGACGTCGCTCACGGGCGCGCCCTGCCAGCGGCGCTCGTCGGCGAGCGCGTCGAGGCGCGCTTGCACCTCGAGGAAGAAGCGCTCCTCGAGCGCGCGCAGAAGCTCGTTCTTGTCGCGGAAGCGCGCGTAGAAGCCGCCCACCGACGACCCCGCGCGGCGCACCACCTCGGGGATCGACAGCCCGGCGAGCCCCTGCTCGGCGATCAGCGCCTCGGCGGCGTCGAGCAGGCGGTAGAGGGTGCGCTCGCTGCGGGCCTGCTTCGGGCCGGAGACGGTCTGGAGGGTCGCTGCGGTCGCGCCGTGCATGGGGGTCGCTTCGTCCAAAGGGAATCCGAATCGGATTCTCATTCCTACACGGCCCGCGCGGGCAGGTAAAGGGCGTCAGCCGAGCTTTTCCACCTCGGCGACCACCTCGCGGGCGGGCGCCCGCACGCGGAACGTGTCCGGCCGGTAGAGCCAGCGGATCGTGCGCTGCTCGTCGAGCAGGAAGCTCGTCGGCAGGAAGAGGTCGCGGCTGCGGTCGGCGACGAAGCCGGGTGCGGCGTCGCGGTCGCGCACGCCGAGCCGGTCCATGAGCTCGCCCCGCGCGTCGGAGACGAAGGTCATCGGTAGGTCGAGCCGCCGGCGCAGCGCCTCCGACACCTCCGGCGGGTCGGTGCTCACCGCGACGATGTCGACGCCGCGGCTCGCGATCTCGTCGTAGTGCTTGCGGAGCTCACCGAGCTCCGTGACGCAGAACGGTCACCAGTCGCCGCGGTAGAGGACGATCAGGTGGCGACGGTCCCGAGCCTCGGACAAGCGAAAGGTCTCGCCGGTCGACGTCGGCAGCGCGAAGTCCGGGAACGTCTCCCCGACGCGCGGCCGGTCCTCGCGCGGACCGTGCATGGTCCCGACGAACAGGAACCAGCACGCCCAGGCGAACGCCGCGACCGACACCGCCGCCGAAAGCCCGGTCCAGACGCGCGGGCGGCGCCACACGGCGCGCACGCCCAGCGCGACGCCGAGCACCATGATCGCGAGGAAGAGCCACGGGATGCGCTGGAACCAGGCGAGCTGGAAGGTCGCGATCATGTAGGCGGCGAAGCCGCCGATGACGAGCAATGGAGCGAGGACCGCTGCCACGGCGCCCTGGATAGCGCATGCCGCCCCGTGGCGCGAGCACCGGCGGCGGACGGGTACGCCGCGGGACGGATCCCGAACGTCACCGGACGCGCAGGACGGTCTTGCCGATCGCCTGCCTCGCCTCCATCTCGGCGAGCGCGCGCCCTGCCTCCTCGAGGTGGTAGGTCGCTCCGATCGGCGGATCGAGGCGTCCCGCCTCGAGGTGCGGGACCAGGAGCGACCACTGGCTCTGCAGCAGCCCGGGCTCGTGCATCAGGAACGCGCCCAGGCCGACGCCGACGACCTCGGTGTTGTTCAGCAGCAGGCGGTTGACCTTGACGGTGGGGATCTCGCCCCCCGTGAAGCCGACCACCAGCAGGCGGCCCTCCGGCGCGAGGCTCCGCAGCGAGTCCGTGAAGCGGTCGCCGCCGACCGGATCGAGCACGACGTCGACGCCGCGTCCGCTCGTCAGCGACTTCGCGGCGGCGAGGAAGCCGTCGGCGAGGATGACCTCGTCCGCTCCCGCCTGCTCGGCGATCGTCCGTTTCGCGTCGCTCGACACGACGGCGATCACGCGGGCGCCGAGCGCCTTCGCGAGCTGCACCGCGGCGCTGCCGACGCCGCCGGCTGCGCCGTGCACGAGGACCGTCTCGCCGGCGCGCAGCCGGCCGCGGCGGACGAGCGCGAACTGCACCGTCAAGTAGTTCATCGGCAGCGCCGCGCCCGCCGCGAACGACATGCGATCGGGCAGCGGGAAGACGGCCTGCGGGTGCACGGCGACGAGCTCCTGGAAGCCGCCGATCCCGGGGAAGGCCGCCACGCGGCTGCCGGCCGGATGCGCCCCACCTGCCGGCGCGGCGCGGACGATCCCCGCCACCTCCG
This sequence comes from Thermodesulfobacteriota bacterium, assembly GCA_040755575.1. Classification (GTDB taxonomy): domain Bacteria; phylum Desulfobacterota; class Binatia; order UBA12015; family UBA12015; genus DATCMB01. Next base: position 5,124 of record JBFMAS010000511.1, on the reverse strand, counting down.
AGCCCGGGACGAACGGCAGGCTCGGCTTCATCTGGTAGGCGCCGCGGGTCATCAGCAGGTCGGGAAACGTCACGCCGGCCGCATGCACCTCGATCAGGTACTGTGCCGCGTCCGGCTTCGGCTCCGGCAGCTCCACCACCTCGACCGACTCGGGTCCTTCCAGCTTCGTGATCCGTACAGCGCGCATCGTCGTCCTCCCGCACCGGGGCAGCCATTGCCGCCGGGATGGTGAGCGAGGGTACGAAGCCGGGGCCCGCCCGCTCAAGTGTCAGCGCCGGAGCGCGTCGCGCAGCCCCGAGGCGCGCTCGGTGCGGCGCCGGATCGCCTCGGCGACCACGTCCGCCGTGCCGTGCAGCGTGACCCTGTGCCGGGCGCGGGTGACGGCGGTGTACAGCAGCTCGCGCGTCAGCAGCGGCGACGCGCGGTCGCCGAGCAGCACGGCGACGTCGTCGAACTCCGAGCCCTGGCTCTTGTGCACGGTCATCGCGAACACGGTCTCGTGCGGCGGCAGGCGCGCCGGCGACAGCCGTCGCGGCGAGCCGCCCGGCGAGAGGAAGAGCGCGAGCTTCCGCCCGTCGTCATCGAGGATCGTGCCGACGTCGCCGTTGAAGAGCTGGAGCTGGTAGTCGTTGCGGGTGACGATGATCGGACGGCCGGCGTAGGTCGCTCCCTCGCCACGTTCGATCAACCCCTCGTCCGCGAGCAGCGCCTCGATCTCCGCGTTCGCCGTCTCGACGCCGTGCGGGCCGCGGCGGTGCGCGCACAGCAGGCGGAAGCGCTCGAGGGCCCTGAGCCGCGCCTCGGGGCTCGCCTCGTCGAGATAGGCGCGGAACCCGTCGAGCACCGACGCGCGCAGCGCGTCCGACAGCGCCCGATCGCGCGCGGGCTCGACGCGCGCGACGTCGGCGTACGCGGGGTCGCCGAGGATCGCGAGCGCGCGCCCGTCGTCGCCCGCGTTGATCGCGCGCGCGAGCGCCTCGATGCCGCTCCCGGGCTGGTAGCGCCAGCTGTGGGTGAGCCGGACGATGCACCGAGCGAGCGGCGATGCTGCCGTCGCGTCCCCTTCGTCGCACAGCTCGCCCAGCACGGCGCCCGCCTCCACCGACGAGAGCTGGTCCGCGTCCCCGAGCAGGATGAGACGCGCCTCCTCCGGCACCGCATCGACGAGACGCGCGAGCAGCGCGAGATCGACCATCGACGCCTCGTCGACGAGCACGAGGTCGGCCGGGAGCGGGTTCTCCGCATGGTGGCGGAAGCGCGTGGTGCCGCCGTCGACGGTGCCCAGCGCGCGATGGATCGTCGACGCCTCCTCCGGCACCGCCGCGCGGACGTCCTCGGCGCACGCGAGGCGCTGCTTCTCGCGCCCGATCGACTCGGTGAGGCGCATCGCCGCCTTGCCGGTCGGGGCGAGGAGGAGCGCACGCGGCGGCTTGCGCCCGGCGACGAGCTCCTGCTCCGCGAGCAGCGCGAGGATCTTGACCACGGTCGAGGTCTTGCCCGTTCCGGGACCGCCGCTGACGACGCACAGCCGGCGCGCGACCGCCGTCCGCGCGGCGGCGCGCTGCGCCTCGGGCGCTGCGTCTTGCGGGGCGGCCGCGCCGGCCCCGAGGGGCAGGGCGAGCTGGCGGCCCGGGGCATGGGGCGCGTGGCGCTCGCGGGCGGGCTCCGGCGCGGCCGGCGCCGCGGTGCCGGCGAAGACCCGGGCGAGCCCGCGCTCGAGGAGGGCCGCGTCGACACGAGGGTCGACGCTCCGTGCGCGCCGCACGAGATCCGCGGCGAGGCGTTGCTCGTGCTCGAAGTAGCGTCGCAGGTAGAGCCGGTGCTGCGCGTCCAGGACGAGCGGCGTCGCGGAGAGGTCGTCGTGCGCGGGCGCGACGAGCGGGCTCGTGCGCAGCAGCTCGCTCCAGTCGTCGGCGGGAAGCCAGCGGAGGTCGCCGAGGACCTCGCCGCCTTCGCCCGCGAGCGCGGGCTTCGCCGTGAGCTGGCGCAGGTCGAGGCAGACGTGACCGAGCGCGACCTGGCGGCTCGCGAGCGCCGCGGCGAGCAGCACCCAGGGACGGTCCTCGGCGGCGAGGCGCCCGAGCGTCGCCGCGAAGCGCTCGTCGAGGGGGCTCAGCAGCGCGTGCGCGCGCAGCAGCGCTATCGTCGGCGTCAAGCAACGGCTCCGGCAGCCGGCGCTGCGACGAGCGCCGACAGGTCCTCGATCAGCGCCGCGCTCGGCCGGTCGTGGAACACGCCGCACGACGGCTCGTGACGCGGCGACATGCCGCGCAGGAAGAGATAGTAGACGCCGCCGAAGTGCCGCTCGTAGTCGTAGCCGGGGAGGCGCGCCGTCAGGTGGCGGTGCAGGGCGAGCGCGTACAGGTGGTACTGCAGGAAGTAGTGGTGCAGCGACATCGTCCGCGCGAGCAGCGGCGGGCGGTAGTCCTCGGGCCGCGGCCCGAGGAAGTTCGACTTGTAGTCGACCACGTACCAGCGGCCGCCGTGCTCGAACGCGAGGTCGATGAAGCCGTTCAGGAAGCCCTCGAGCATCCCGAAGCCGAGCCGCCGGATGCGCGCCGGGTAGTCGGCCGGCCGCTGTGGGCTCGGGTTGCGCTCGAAGCAGGCGGCGAGGCGTGCGCGGTCGAAGCCGCGCCGCACGGGCAGCAGGAACGGCAGCTCGTCGAGGCGGCGCTCGCGCGGCAGCGTCCCGAGGCGGAACGCTCCGGCGTCGCCGCCGAGCGGCGTCGCGAGCACCTCTTCGAGACCGCGCACCAGCGCCGCCTCCCAGGCGGCGTCGCACGCAAACTTGGCGAGCCCCTCGCGCACGCGGGTCGCGAGCTCGGCTCGGTCGCCGCGCACGAAGTCGACGTTCTCGAGCACCCAGTGCAGCAGCTCGCCGGTACGCGCGCCCGCTCTGAGGTCGTGCAGGACGACCGGCACGGCCGTGCGGGAGCCCTCGCGGGGCAGCGGCAGCCGTCCCTCTGGGCCGAGCGTCGCCTCGTCGCGATCGATGCCTTCCTCCGCCTGGTGGCTCGTGCGGCCGCCGGACGCGGCGAGGCGCGAGAAGCTCGACACGCGCCAGGCGGCGTCGAGCCTGCGGGTCGCCTCGCGGGGCGCGAGCGCTCCGGCCGCGCCTTCCTCCGGCGGAGCGTACGCGAGGCGGGGCAGGGCGGCTGCGGGGATGTGCACCTCGCGCACGGCGATCGTGCCCGCGGATTCGCGCTCGAGCCGGCGCAGGTCCGCGAGCATCGCCTCCTCGTCGAGCTTCTTCAGGCGCTCCCTGGTCGCGGCGACCGTCTCCTCCGCCGACGCTCCGGCCGCCTGATGGAGGAGGTAGCCGAGCGGTGCGTGCTGCGCCGACGGCGCGCACGCCCAGACCAGCGTGCAGCGGTGCTTCGCGCGCGTGACGGCGACGTACAGCAGGCGGACGTTCTCGGCGAAGTCCTCGAGCTGCGCGCGGTCCTCGTGCGTCTTCTTGGCGCCCGAGCCGAGGTCGAGCTTGAGCCGCAGGCCGTCGTCCGGGTCGTGGTACTTGACCCACTGGCGCTCGGCCGAGTGCAGCTTCGCGCCGTGCCAGGCGAACGGGCAGTAGACGACGCCGTACTCGAGGCCCTTGCTGCGGTGGATCGTCACGAGCTGCACCGCGCGCTCGTCGCTCTCGAGCCGGATCTGCGCCGCCTCCTTCGCCATCTCGACGCGGGCCGCGGCGTCGCCACGCATCAGCGCGAGCCAGTCGACCAGCGCGAGCGGTCCGCGGTGTGCCTCGCGCGCGGCGGTCTGCAGCAGCTCCGCCACGTGCAGGACGTTGGTCAGGCGCCGCTCGCCGTCCTCGAGCGCGAGCAGCCTCCGCTGGGTCTCGCAGGTGTCGAGGAGGCGCCGGAAGGCCGCCATGAATCCCTGCTCCGTCCAGACCTCGAGCCAGTCGCGGAAGCGCGCGGCCCAGCGGTCCCAGTCCGCCTCGTCGGCCTGCAGCGCGGCGAGCGCGGCGGCATCGAGGCCGACCAGGCGCGTCGCGAGAGCCGCGCGCACCAGCTTCGGCTCGGCGGGCTCGGCGACCGCGCGCAGGACGCGCTCGATCTCCTCCGCCTCCGCGCTCTCGAACACGCTGTCGTCGCCGTGCAGCACGCTCGGCACGCCGTGGCGGCGGAGCTCCTCCTGCATCGCGACCGCCTGCCAGTTCGCGCGGCACAGCACCGCAACGTCGCCCGCGTGCAGCGGCCGGCCGCCGATCGTCGTGCCGGACTGCAGCAGGCGGACGATCTCGTTCGCGACCGCGCCCGGCACGTGGCGCTCGAACGGGTCCTTGCTCGTCGCCTTCTGCGGCCTGTCGTGACGCAGGAACAGGATCTCGAGCGGCGGCGTCTCCGCGAGCGCTCCCTCGAGCGACGCGGCCTTGCGCTCGGCCGGGTCCACCTCGTGGAACGGGATGTCCGCGAACACGAACGGGTCGCGCGCCCGCCCGAAGAGCGTGTTCACGGCGGTGACGAGCCGCGGCGCCGAGCGATGATTGACGTCGAGCGTGTGCGCGCTCGCACCCGCCTTCGCCTCGACGTAGGTGAAGACGTCCGCCCCGCGGAAGCCGTAGATCGCCTGCTTCGGGTCGCCGATCAGGAACAGCGGCCGGTCGTGGCCGCCGTACACGGCGCGGAAGATCTCGTACTGCACGGGATCGGTGTCCTGGAACTCGTCGATCAGCGCCGCGCGGAAGCGCTCGCGCACCTGCTCGGCGAGCAAGGTCCCCGTCGCGGGGGCGCGGAGCGCGTCCCGCAGCCGGTAGAGCAGGTCGTCGAACGACTGCGTGTTCGCCTGCTCGTGTCGCGCGCCGACCTCGGTGCGGACGAAGTCGACGAGCGCGCGCTGCAGGGCGAGCTCGAAGTCGCCGTACGCGCGCAGGATCGCTTGCTGCGCCGCGTGCACCCGGTCGCACGCGTCGAAGAACGGGTGGCGCGGCGTCGCGTGGCCTTTCTTGGTCTTCGCGGCGAGGTGCCGTGCCGCGAACTTGTCGACGTCGGCGAACAGCACCGGCACGGCGCCGGGATCGCGCTTCAGCCAGGTGTCGAGCTCCGCGCACCAGCCGGGAATCCTGTCCTCGGAGTACGTGTTGCGGTTCAGCCGCCGCGGGTCGAGCAGCGGCTCGATCTC
>JBFMAS010000510.1:0-2699 GCA_040755575.1 Thermodesulfobacteriota bacterium | reverse complement strand
CTCGGCGAGCTCGGGCAGGCGGCGCACGAGGTCGGCGCGAAGCGCGCGGACGAGCTCCTGGTGGCGCCCCTTGATGAACGGCGACTCGGCGCGCCGCAGGTTGGCCGACCGCTTGTACGGCGCGATGCGCTCGAAGAACTGCACCCGTCGCGCGACCAGGTCCCGTGCGCGATCGACGAGGCCCTTCTTCGGCGGCGGCTCGGCGAGGATCGGCGCGGCCTGCGCGAAGACGCGCTCGCCCATCGCCGCAAACAGGCTCTCGCGGTCGGAGAAGTGGCGGAACACGCTGCGCAGGCCGACGCCGGCACGCTCGGCGACCTGCTGCGCCGTGGGCACGAGGTGACCATCGCCGACGAGCGCGAGCAGCGCGTCGACGATCGCGTCGCGGTTGCGGAGCCCGCGCACCTCGCGGCCGTCGACCCGCGCGGGCCGCTCCGGTGCCGCCTTCGCCTCCCGGCTCGACGCCCTTGCTTTCATGACATGCACCGTGCCACTTTCTTGTGGCAGCCATGATGCCAGGATCGAGCGCCGCGGTCGAATCGCGCGGCGGGAGGTGAAGATGACGGTCGCGCTCTACCCCACGGCGGCGCAGATCGAGGCCCTGCTCGCCGCGCCGGACGACGGCCCCGTCGTCATGGTGAACCTGCTGCGCTTCAAGGCGCGGGCGGACGCTCCGGACGCGGACGCCACCGGCGAGGAGGCGTACCGGCGCTACACCGCGTCGATGCTCGACTTCATCGCGGCGCGCGGCGCGCGCGTCATCTGGAACGGACGGCTCGAGTCGCAGGTGATGGGCACGGGCGCGGAGGGCTTCGACGTGATCGCGCTCGTCGAGTACCCGTCGCGGCGCGCGTTCTTCGAGATCGCGACCGACCCGCACGTGCAGGAGATCGGCGTGCACCGCACCGCGGGCCTCGAAGGCCAGTGGCTGCTCGCCGCACGGACGATGGAGGAGGAACGGCGATGAAGGTGCTGCGTACTCCGGACGAGCGCTTCGCCGCCCTCCCCGGCTGGGGCTTCGCGCCGCGCTACGCCGACGTCCCGGACGGCGACGGCGGCCGGCTCCGCGTCCACTTCGTCGACGAGGGGCCGCGCGACGCGGCGCCGATCGTCTGCATGCACGGCCAGCCCACGTGGTCGTACCTCTACCGCCGGATGATCCCGCGCTTCGTCGCCGCGGGGCACCGCGTGCTCGCGCCGGATCTCGTCGGCTTCGGCCGCTCGGACAAGCCGGCGTCGCAGGACGACTACACCTACGCCCGCCACGTCGCCTGGATGGAGGCGTGGATGGAGGCCGTCGAGCTGCGCGACGCGACGGTCGTCTGCCAGGACTGGGGCGGCCTGATCGGTCTTCGGCTCGTCGCCTCGCAGCCGGAGCGCTTCTCGCGCGTCGTCGCGGCCAACACGGGCCTGCCGGACGCGGACGGCGTCCCGGCCGACGCCGGACCGATGCTGCGCTCGCTGTACGACTCGCTGCCGGTGCCGGACATGCGCGGCGTCGCGGCCGCGTTCGCCGACCCGAGCGGGCCGCCGCCGTTCCTGTTCTGGCAGAAGTTCTGCGCCGAGGCGCCCGAGCTGCTGCCGAGCGAGGTGGTGCGCGCGATCGCCGGACGCGAGCTGCCCGACGACGTCGCGCGCGCCTACGACGCGCCGTTTCCGGACGAGCGCTACAAGGCCGGCGCGCGACGCTTCCCGCGCCTCGTGCCCCTCGTACCCGACGACCCCGCGACCGAGGACAACCGCCGTGCCTGGGCGGCGCTGCGCCGCTTCGAGCGCCCGTTCCTGACCGCGTTCAGCGACGGCGACCCGGTCACCAGAGGGCTCGAGCGGCGCTTCCAGGAAGAGGTGCCGGGCGCGCGCGGCGTCGAGCACGTCACCATCCGCGGCGCCGGACACTTCCTGCAGGAAGACAAGGGCGACGAGCTCGCCGACGCGGTGCTGCGCTTGGTCGCGGCGACGGCGGCGGGAGGACGCGCATGACGAGACGACGATCCACGCGCGCGATCGCGGGCCGCGCGCTGCGCCGCGGCGCAAGCCTTCCTCCGCTCGCCTTGGCCCTGGCCCTCGCCCTCGCGCCCGCCGGCTGCGGCGACGCCGACGCGCCCACGGTGGTGCGCGCGAGCGACATCCCGGTCGCGCACACCCCGCCGGGCGGCTACGGCGACGTCATGCCGCCGCCGATCCTGGCGCTCTGCACCGAGCCGCTGGCGGACGGCGCGCCCGACCTGCGCGGGCTGTGGACCAGCGAGACCGTGACCTTCGACGGCGAGCCGGCGCCGGCCGACGCGCCGCTCTGGCGGCACGTCGAGCGCATCGAGCAGTGCGGCGACCGCGTCGTCGTCACCTCGAGCGGCGTGATCCACGACATGCGCGCCGACGGCACGGTCGACAACGGCGTCCACGACGTCTCGGCGCTGAACTTCCAGCCGATCACCGTGGTCGCGACGTTCGAGGACGGCGCGCTCGTCCTGCGGCCGGTCGGCATCCCGGGCTTCGTCGTGACGCGGGCGCGCGACGGCGACGCGCTGGTGTGGAGCTACGGCCCGACGATCACGGTGCGGATGCGCCGGGTGGATTGAACATTGAACGAGGGGACCCGTCCCCTCGCCCCGTCGGGCGAAGCCCGGCGGGGCCCCACTCCCTGCGAGCTTCGCTCGGCCGCGCGGAGCGTCGTCGCCCGCGCCGGGCTCAGGAGCCGG
>JBFMAS010000509.1:0-3370 GCA_040755575.1 Thermodesulfobacteriota bacterium | reverse complement strand
GTGATACGCTCGCGCGCGGTGCTCTGCATCCGGCCCGAGCAGCCGAGCGACGCGGCGGCGATCCATGCCGTGCACGTCGCGGCGTTCCCGACGGAAGCCGAGGCGCGTCTGGTCGACGCGCTGCGCGCCGCCCGCCGGCTCGCGGCGTCGCTCGTCGCCGACGACGGCGGCACCGTCGTCGGGCACGTCGCCTTCAGCCCGGTCACGCTTTCGCAGGTGGCCCACGAGACCGGCGGCCTCGGCCTCGGGCCGCTCGCCGTCGCGGCGGCGCGCAGGCGCGAAGGGATCGGCGGCCGGCTCGTGCGCGGCGGCCTCGCGGCGTGCGCCGAGCGCGGGTTCGCGTTCGTCGTCGTGCTCGGCGACCCGCGCTACTACCGCCGCTTCGGCTTCCACCGCGCGTCGGAGCACGGGCTCGGCAACGAGTACGGCGCCGACACGGAGTTCATGGTCCTCGCGCTGCGCGACGGCGCGATGCCGCCCGGCGGCGCGGTCGTGCGCTACGCGCCGGAGCTCGCGCTCGTCGCGACGCCGGACTGAGACGATGCTGCACGTGACCAACGGCGACTGCGCGGCCGACGTGCTGCGTGCGGCCGCACTCGAGGGCGCGATCCTGCCGTGGCGCGACGTGCTGCACGAGGGACCGGTGCCCGCGGGGCTCTCGCTCGCCGAGCTGAGCGGGGTGCGCGGGCGCTTTCTCGCGAGCCTCGGCTGGCTCGACGAGAGCGAAGCGCTGCGGCTCTTCGCCGAGCGAGACGCGACGCTGGCGGCCGCGGCCGTGCGCGACGAGGTCGTGCTGTGGTTCGAGCACGACCTCTACGACCAGCTCCAGCTCGTGCAGCTCCTCGACTACTTCGCCGACGCGCCGCGGAGCACGACGCCGCGTGTGGTGTGCGTCGCCGAGTACCTCGGCGAGGCGAGCGCGGCCCGGCTGCGCGAGCTCTTCCCCGCGCGCGCGGCCGCTTCGGACCGGCAGCTCGACCTCGGCCGGCGCGCCTGGGCGGCGTTGCGCTCGCCCGATCCCCGCGACGTCGCCGCGCTGCTCGACGAGGACACCTCGGCGCTGCCCTTCCTCGCCGCCGCGCTGCGTCGCCACCTCGAGCAGCTGCCGTCGCTGCACAACGGCCTGTCGCGTTCCGAGGAGCAGGCGCTGCGCGCGATCGCGAGCGGCGCGACGCGCCTGCGCGACGCGTTCGTCGAGGCGCAGCGTCCGGAGGAGGCGCGGTTCCTGGGCGACGCCTCGTTCGCGTTGTACCTCGAGCGCCTGAGCGCCGGCGCCCCGCTCGTGCTGCTCGCGGACGGAGGGCGCGTCGTCGCGCCGCGCTCGCCCGGTGCGCACCCGTCGTTCTGGGACGCGACCGCGGCGCTCACCGACGCGGGTCGCGCGGCCCTCGCCGGTGCCCGCGACCGCGTGCGCGCGGACGGCGTCGACCGGTGGCTGGGCGGGGTCCACCTCGAGGGGCGCGAGGTGCGCTGGCGCTGGGACGCCGACACGCGCAGGCTGCGCGACATGGAGGAGGGATGAATCCATCGACGGCAGCAGGTGCTGCTCCTGCGGGAGAGGTCGCCCTCGAGCAGCTCGACCGCGACCTCTGGGTCGCGACGCGCCCGCTCGCGCTGATCGTGGGCGACATCGGCACGCGGATGACCGTCTTGCGTCTCGCGAACGGCGACCTGCTGCTGCACTCGCCGGTGCCGCTCGACGCGCCGACGCGCCACGCGCTCGACGCACTGGGCCGCGTGCGCTGGGTGGTCGGGCCGAGCAAGCCGCACCACTTCTACCTCGGCGAGTATGCCGCGGCGTACCCCCACGCCGAGCTGTGCGGGGCGCCGGGGCTCGCCGAGAAGCGACGCGACCTGGCGTTCGCCCACGAGCTCGACGCGGCCACGGCGAGGCGGCTGTGGGGCGGCGAGGTCGAGGTCCGCCTGTTCGAGGGCGCGCCGTTCATGAACGAGGTGGTGTTCTTCCATCCGGCCTCGCGGACGCTGATCCTGACCGACCTCGCGTTCAACGTACGGACACGCAACCGCGCGCGTCTGTTCCACCGCCTGGTCGGAGCGACGGATCGCTTCGGCCCGCATCTCATCGTGCGTCTCGGCATCCGCGACAAGGCCGCCGCGCGCCGCTCGCGCGACGCGCTCCTCGGCTGGGACTTCGACCGCGTCGTGGTGGCGCACGGCGACGTGCTGGAGACCGGCGGCCGCGCCGCCATGACGAGCGCGTTCGCGTGGCTCGGCCCGAGCGATGGTGCTTGACGGAGGCGAGGCGTGCGCCTGCGGACCCTCGACTACGTCGTGCTGATCGTCGCCGACCTCGACCGCGCGCTCGGCTTCTACGAGAAGACGCTCGGCCTCGATCTGCAGCACCGCGCGGAGCGCTACGCGCAGCTCCGTGCCGGGACGACGCGGCTCTCGCTGTACGCGCGCGACGCGATGGCGGACACGCTGGGCATGGCGCTCGAGCAGCCGCGCCCCGCCGCGCCTGCGTTCGAGCTCGGCTTCAAGGTCGAGGACTGCGACGCGGCCTTCGCCGAGCTCACGGCGGCCGGGGCGGCGCCCGTGACGCCGCCGACGACTCGCCCGTGGGGCCAGCGGACGGCGTACGTGCGCGACCCGGACGGGAACCTGATCGAGCTCGCGCAGGACCTCGGGCGCTGACGCGGCGGACCGTCCGGCGCGGCGCGCGGCCGGCGCGGACGACGCCGCGGCGGGGGCGCGCGATCGCGCCCCCGCCGGAGGACGTCACGGGGCCGGCGGCGCCAGGCAGCCGAGATCCTGCTCGCAGTCGTCGAAGTTGTTGTTCACCGCATCGAGCGCCTCCGACAGGTCCGAGAAGGTCACGCCCGCGGGCAGCGTGCCGGTCGCGACCGCCAGGTCGGCGAGGTCGATCACCTCGGCGACCGACAGCCCGACCAGCTCTTCGTCGACGCAGCCTTCGACGAACTCCCAGTCGGACGGCGTGCCCGCGATCGCGACGTTGAGCTTCGCCGCGACGAGCTGGCCGCCGAGCACCCCGGCGCTGGTGCCGGTCGGGTTCGTCGCGTCGGCGTCGAGAGCGCCGGCCGTGCCGCCGGCCGGCAGGTAGTTCTCGATCGCCAGCGACGTCGTCCAGAGCGCGGTGAAGCCGTTGGTCGGGCCGTCGGGGCCGCTCTGGTCGCCGATACGCAGCCCGCTCGGGAACGCGGTCGCGAACTCGGCGTCACGCAGGCAGCCCGGGTTGTTGCCGCTGCACGAGGCGCCCCAGCCACCTTGGGTGAACGAGCACAGCGCGGGCGTCGGCGTCGGGGTCGGCGTGGGCGGCGGCGCGACGGTCGGCGTGGGAGTGGGCGTCGGGGTCGGCGTGGGGGTCGGGGTCGGCGTGGGCGTCGGGGTC
>JBFMAS010000508.1:0-4567 GCA_040755575.1 Thermodesulfobacteriota bacterium | reverse complement strand
CGCGATGCATCCGCGATCGCTGCGTCGCCGAACCCTCGACGGATCGCCCCGGATACGCCGTCGGGTTCGGCTCCTTGCGCTCGCGGCGCCTCGCGCTTCTCGCTCCCACGCCCTGACTCGGACAGACTCCTAGAAGCCCGCGTACTCCTCGGCGAACAGCGCGGGTGCGCCGCCCGTGTGCCAGAAGACGACGGTGCCCGACAGCCGGCCGGCACGCGCGGCCGCGATCAGGCCCGCCATCGCCTTGCCGGTGTAGACCGGATCGAGCACCAGCCCCTCGCTGCGTGCGACGAGGCGAACGGCGTCGCGGCACTCGTCGGTGATCGCGCCGTAGTGCGGCCCCGTGTGGTCGGCGAGCAGCAGCTCGCCCGCCGGCGCGGGCCGTCCGGCGAGCGCCGCCGCCTCGCGCGCCAGCGCCGGGATGCGCTTTGCGAGCGGCACCGGCGGCCGCGCGACGTCGACGCCCAGCACGCGTACCGACGCCGGCAGACCCGCGAGCAGGCCGGCGTGCGTCCCGCCCGTCCCGTCGGCGAGCACGATCCAGTCCGGCGGCGACTCGATCTGAGCGAGCAGCTCGTCCGCCGCGCGCACGTACGCGAGCGCGCCGATCGGCGTCGCACCACCGACCGGCATGGGGTACGCGCGCGGGCCGAGCTCCGCCGCGAGCGCCGCCACGCGCTCCTCGAGGCGACTCCAGTGCCCCGTGCCGGCGAACTCGAGCGTCGCACCGAAGAGCTCGTCGAGGATCAGGTTGCCGGTATGATTGACGGGCTTCTCGCCGGCGAGCACCAGGCGGCACGCGAGCCCGCAGCGTGCCGCCGCGGCGGCCGTCATGCGCGCGAAGTTCGATTGCGCGCCGCCGGTCGCGATCAGCGTGTCGCAGCCGCGCTCGACGGCGTCCGCCACGAGCAAGGCGAGCTTTCGCGCCTTGTTGCCGCCCAGCGCGAGGCCGGTCTGGTCGTCGCGCTTGACGAGCACGCGCACGCCGAGGGCGTCGGACAGGCGCGGGGCTTCGTCGAGCGGCGTCGGCGCGTGCACGAGCGCCGCCGCTCCGGCCGCGGCGGGCCCGCTCACAGCGCTGCGTCCAGTACGAGAGCCGCGACGCCGATCGGCACCGCCATCCCGATCACCGAGCCGATCAGGTAGTCACGGAAGCCGAGCGACGACAGCGCCAGCGCGTAGTTGAGGAACGGCGCCACGCCGAACACGACGCGCAGCAGGATGACGCTCGACAGCGGCCGATCGTCGAGCCGGGCGAGCCAGCGGCGGACGAAGGGGCTCTCGAGCTCGGCGAGCGCGTTGCCGCCGAAGCGACGCACGACGACGAAGCTCACCGTCGCCGCGACCACCGCCCCGCCGAGCGCGACCACCGCACCCATCTCGCGGCCGTAGGCCAGCACGGCCACGGCGATGAACAACAGGCCCGGGAGCTGCGCCAGCATGCCGATCGAGAACGCGGCGACGAACAGCACGACCCCCGTCACGCCGGCGCCCGCGAACATCGCGCGCAGCGACTCCGGCGTGAGCGCCTCGGTCACGCCCGTCGCCCGGCCGGTCACGTAGACCATGGCGACGACGAGCGCGATCAGCGCGAGACGGACGCCCGGCCGCAGCCGCGGGCGCGACCCCGGCAGCGCCGGACCTACTCCTCGTTGGTCTCCCACCATTGACACCACCAATCGGCGCCGACCAGGATCCGGAGCTTGGGGTGCCAGCAATAGCTCAGCTTCTCGTCGGGGTTGAGATAGTAGAGGCAATTGTCGCACTTCTCCGTGCCGCTCGGAAAGCCGCGCAGCAGCGCGTCCTCGGAGAGATGCTTGAGCTCCATCGCGAGCTTCTCGTCGATCTCTTTCGGCTCCGGCTTGGGGAGTTCGTCTTCGGCCATCGCTGCGGGACTCCTGGGTCGCGGATTGTCTCCGCCGCTGCCGTACCGCGATCCTGCCGGGCGTGCGTCGGAGTCTGACCCGGATACGCCCGGTACCGCTCTCGATCAAGAGATGTCGCCGCGCGGTGGGGGAGGACCCGCCGCGACGCGGAGGAGCGCGTGCGGCGGGTCCGTCCTGCCTGCGGGGGTGTAAGGTAGGAGCCCGACCATGCCCGACCCGCGCGACCGGATCTCGCGCGGAACGATGAAAGCTCGATGACGATCTCGCGTCCGCCGCGCCGGTGAGCGCGTCACGAGCGCAGCGTGGTCACGAGCTCGTCCGTGCCGCGACGGCGCGTCCCCCGCGCACCTCGAAGTCGACCGCGTCGAGCGCGCGCCCGTCCGCGCCGACCAGCACGAGGCGATGCCGTCCGGCACGCGCGCGCCAGAGGAACGGCGCGTCGGCCGGCGCGAGGTCGCGGCCGTCGAGCTGCCAGCGCGTACCGGCCGCACGCGAGCCGTCGCGCGCGACGTCCGTCTCGAACGCGATGCGCTGCAGGTCCGCCGGCACGTCGGGGTCGAGCGCGAGGATGGTTCCACGCCGCGGCGCGCGGATGCGCGGCGGCCGTGCCGCGAAGGCGTAGCCTGCGGCGCCCGGCTCGGTGCCGCGCAGGAACCACTCGTCGCGCGGCGCCTCGACGCCGCCCGGGAAGTCGACCCGCGCCCGCACCACGCCGGCGGGCGGCTCGGGCGTCGGTGCCGGTGCGCCGGCGTCCTCGGCGAGCAGCGCCGTCAGCTCGCGCCACACCGGCGCCGCGCCCGACACGCCGCTCACGTCGTGCATCGGCTCGCCCGACGAGTTGCCGACCCACACGCCGACCGTGAAGCGCCGCGAGAAGCCGACGCACCAGTTGTCGCGCATCTCCTTGCTGGTGCCGGTCTTGACGGCGCTCCAGGTGCGCGTCGCGAGCGCGCTCTCGAGGCCGAAGGTCGCGCTGCGGCCGTCGCGGTCGGCGAGCACGTCGGCGACGATGAAGGCCGCCTCCTCGCCCAGCACGCGCACGCCGCTCGCGGGATGCACCTCGGTCGCCGCCCGCGACGCGCCGCCGTCGACGACGTAGCGCAGCGGCGTCGCCCGCCCGCCGTTGGCGAGCGTACGGTACGCCGCGACCAGCTCCTCGAGGCTCACCCCCGCCGAGCCGAGCGCGAGCGACGGGCCGTAGAAGTCGCCGCTTCGCGACAGGCCGGCGAAGCCGAGCGCGCGCAGCTTGGCGAGGAACGCGTCCGGCGACAGCAGCCCGAGCGCGCGCACCGCCGGGACGTTGAGCGACGACGCGAGCGCGCTGCGCAGGCTGACGACGCCGCGGAAGGCGTCGTCGTAGTTGCTCGGCTGGTAGAGCCCGCCCGCGACCGGCACGGCGAGCGGCGCGTCCTCGAGGAGGGAGGCGGCGGTCAGCAGGCGCCGCTCGAGCGCCGTCGCGTAGAGGAACGGCTTCAGCGTCGAGCCTGCCTGGCGCCGCGCCCGCACGCCGTCGACGTGGCGGGCGCTCGCGCGCGCGCCGCGTCCGCCGACGTACGCCAGCACGTCGCCGCTCGCGTTGTCGACGACCAGCACCGCGCCGTCGTGCACGTTGCGGGAGCGCAGCTCGCGCAGATGCTCCTCGAGGATCCGCGTCGCGGCCCGCTGCAGTCCGACGTCGATCGTCGTCCGCACCGGCCCGGCGTGCGGCGCCTCGCCGTGGTCGCGCAGCAGCCGCGCGGCGAGGTGCGGCGCCGAGGCGACGCGGATCGCCGCGGCACGGTCCGTGTCGACCGCGGCCCCGGTCGCCCGTGCGATCTGCGCCGCGTCGACGGAGGACCCCAGACGCCGCGCGAGCTGCGCCGCGCGGGCGGCGACGCGCTCGCCGGGGGCGTTCGGCGCGCGCGGCAGCACGGCGAGCACCAGCGCCTCGGCCTGCGACAACCCGTGCGGCCGCTTGGCGAACAGCACGCCGGCGGCGGCTCCGATGCCGCGCACCTCGCCGCGGAACGACACCAGGTTGAGGTATGCCTCCAGGATTTGGTGCTTGCTCCAGGTGGCCTCGAGCGCGCGAGCGCGGCGCATCTGGCGCAGCTTCGCCGCGAGCGAGCGGCGGCGCGGCAGGCCCGCGCGCTCGTCGAGCAGCGTCGCGAGCTGCATGGTGATCGTGCTCGCGCCGCGCAGCGGCCGGCCGGCGAGCCGGTCGCGGAGCGCGCCCGCGAGCGCGAGCGCGTCGACGCCGCCGTGACGCGCGAAGCGGCGGTCCTCGGCGAAGACGATCGCGTCGCGCAGCAGCGGCGAGATCTCATCGAGCGTCATCCAGGCGAGCGATCGCCGGCGCGGGTCGGTGCGCAGCTCGTGCGCTACGGCGCCGTGCCGGTCGAGGAGCTGCACGTCGGAGGGACGGTGCGAGGACCGTACCTCGTCGTAGGTCGGCACGGTCGCGGCGTCGGGACGGCCGCAGGAGAACGCGGCGTAGGTCCCGAGGAAGGCGAGCGCGGCGCACGCGAGCCCCGAGCGCACGAGCGAGCGAGCCGCCCGGAGGGTCACGGCGCGACCTCGAGCGGCGCGTTCGGGATCTCGCCGAACGACTCGGGCGCGTAGAGCGCCTCGACGCGCGTCGGCGGCAGCAGGAAGCGTCCCGGCTGATTGACGCGGATCGCGTACGAGACCACCGTCTTGCC
>JBFMAS010000507.1:0-3949 GCA_040755575.1 Thermodesulfobacteriota bacterium | reverse complement strand
CGCGGCACGACCAGGCGCTCGCGCGCGCGCGCCGGATCGGCAGCGCGTTCGACGTCGCGCTCGCGCTGACCAACGCGGTCGAGCTGCTCTACGCGCTCGACGATGCGCCCGGCACGCTGCGCCTCGCGGACGAGGGCATCGCGCTCGCGAAGGAGCACTCCTTCCCGCTGTGGCTCGCGATCCTCGGCGCCGCGCGCGGCTGGGCGGCCGCCGCGACCGGCGAGGCCGAGGACGGCCTCGCGCAGCTCGAGCGCAGCCTGCGCGAATTCGAAGCGCTCGGCGGGCGAAGCGTGCGGGCGCTGGTGCTCGCCATGCTCGGCTTGGCGCGCGTCCGGGCCGGACGTCCCGACGGAGCAGCCGAGCTCTTCGCGCTCGCGCTCGAGCTCGTCGAGCAGACGGGCGACCGCCGCCACCTGGCGGAGATCCACCGCCTCGCCGGCACCTGCCACGCCGGCGCGAGCACCGGGCGCGCCGAGGCCTGCTATCGCCGCGCGATCGACGTCGCGCGCGCGCAGGGCGCGCGCTGGTGGGAGCTGCGCGCGACGACGAGCCTCGCATCGGTGCTCGCGCGCCGGCGGGCGCGCGAGGCCCTCGAGCTGCTCGAGCCGCTGTGCGCGAGCTTCGACGAGGGCGCGGACACGGCGGACGTGCGCCGCGCACGAGCGCTGGTCGAGGAGCTGCGCCGCGCCCGGTCCTAGATCGTGTCGGCGACCGCGTCCTCGCGCGTGGTGGGCGCCGGCCGGTCCTGGATCGACTCGTAGTGCCGCTCGTCCTCGCCGACGTAGAGCTGGCGGGGCCGGCTGATCCGCTGCTCGGGGTCGCGCACCATCTCGGCCCACTGCGCCATCCAGCCCGACGTGCGCGGAATCGCGAACAGCACCGGGAACATCGTCACCGGGAAGCCCATCGCCTGGTAGATGATGCCCGAGTAGAAGTCGACGTTCGGGTAAAGCTTGCGCGACACGAAGTAGTCGTCCTCGAGCGCGATCCGCTCGAGCTCCATCGCGATATCGATGAGCGGGTTCTTGCCCGTCACCTCGAACACCTCGTAGGCGAGCTTCTTGATGATCTTCCCGCGCGGGTCGTAGCTCTTGTAGACGCGGTGGCCGAAGCCCATCAGCCGGCCCTCGCCCGCCTTGAAGCGCTTGATCGCGTCGGGCACGCCGTCGACCGAGCCGATCTCCTGCAGCATGCGGATCACGGCCTCGTTGGCGCCGCCGTGCAGCGGGCCGTAGAGCGCCGCCACGCCGGCCGCCACCGCGGAGTACGGGTCGACGCGCGAGCTCGCGACCGAGCGCACCGCGTTGGTCGAGCAGTTCTGCTCGTGGTCGGCGTGCAGGATGAACAGCACGTCGAGCGCGTGCTCGAGGACCGGGTTCGGCTTGTAGTGGCGCTCCGTCATGCGGAACAGCATCTGCAGGAAGTTGCCGGTGTAGCTGAGCTCGTTGTCGGGGTAGACGTACGGCAGGCCGCGGCTGTGCCGGTAGGCGAAGGCGGCCAGCGTCGGCAGCTTGCCGATCAGACGGCGGGTCTGCAGGCGGCGCGACTCGAGCGAGTCGATGTCCTTCGCGTCGGGATAGAAGGTCGACAGCGCGCCGATCGTGCCGACCAGCATGCCCATCGGATGCGCGTCGTGGCGGAAGCCCTCCATGAACTTCTTGACGTTCTCGTGCACCATCGTGTGCACGGTGATGTTGTGCCGCCACATCGCGAGGTGCTTCGCGTCGGGCAGCTCGCCCTTGACGATCAGGTAGGCGGTCTCGAGGTAGGTGCTCTTCTCGGCGAGCTCGGCGATGTCGTAGCCGCGATAGCGCAGGATGCCGCGGTCGCCGTCGATGTACGTGATCCGGCTCTTGCAGGACGCCGTGTTGGAGAAGCCCGGATCGTAGCCGACGAGCCCGCCGTCGTCGGGGGCGACCTTGATCTGCTTCAGGTCGTTCGTGCGGATCGCGCCGTTCTCGATGGCGACCTCGTACTGCTGCCCCGTGCGGTTGTCGGTGATCGTCAGGGTGTCCTTCGCCATTGCGCTCCTCGTCTCTCGCGTCGTTTGCCCCCGATCCTATAGCACGGCGCTCCGGCCGCGCCCGCCGGTTGACCGCACGGCGCCGGCGCTCCATCATCGTCTCGACGCCGCGCGCAAAGGGGGTCCGAGCGGTGCAGTACGACAGGGCGACGGCGCTCGTCGTCGTCGACGTGCAGAACGATTTCGCCGATCCCGCGGGAGCCCTCTACGTGCGCGGCGGCGAGGACGTGGTCCCGGTCGCGAACCGCGAGATCCTGCGCGCGACCGACGCGGGCAGCGTCGTCGTGTACACCCAGGACTGGCATCCGCCGAGCACGCCGCACTTCGCCAAGGACGGCGGCATCTGGCCCGTGCACTGCGTCCAGGGGTCGTGGGGCGCGGAGCTGCACCCGGCGCTGCTGCGCGTCGACGCGATCGCGGTCAGGAGCGGCGCCGACGGATCCGACGGCTACTCCGCGTTCACCGAGCGCCACCCGCTGACGGGCGAGGAGACCGACACCGGCCTCGCCTCGAGGCTGCGCGCGCTCGGGGTCGAGCGGGTCGTCGTGCTCGGGCTCGCGACGGACTACTGCGTCCGTGCGACCGCGCTCGACGCGGTCCGCGCGGGCTTCGCGACCACGGTGCTGCGCGACGGCGTCCGCGCCGTCGAGCGCGAGCCGGGCGACGGCGAGCGTGCGCTCGAGGAGATGAGGCAGGCCGGGGTCGACGTCCCGTAGCCGGGCGCTCCGATCTTCCGAGGCGACAGCGATGGCCGGAGCAGCCGCACCTCCCTACGCCGCGGACGTCGCGCTGCTCACCGACCTCTACGAGCTCACCATGGCGGCGAGCTACGTCGAGCACGGCCTCGACGCACCGGCGACGTTCGACCTCTTCGTGCGCGCGCTGCCGCCCGAGCGCGCGTTCCTCGTCGCCTGCGGCCTCGAGCGCGCGCTCGGCTACCTCGAGAGCCTGCGCTTCGACGCCGCGGCGCTCGCCTGGCTCGACGAGCTCGGGATCTTCCGGCGCGCCTTCCTCGATCGCCTCGCCACCCTTCGCTTCACCGGCGAGGTGTGGGCGGTCCCGGAGGGCGAGGTGTGCTTCGCCGACGAGCCGCTGCTGCGCTTGACGGGGCCGCTCGTCGAGGTGCAGCTCGTCGAGACCTTCCTGCTCAACTGCGTCGGCTTCCAGACGCTGATCGCCTCCAAGGCGGCGCGCGTGGCGATCGCATGCGCCGGGCGCCGCTTCGTCGACTTCTCGGCGCGACGCGACCACGGCGCCGACGCCGCAGTCGAGGGTGCGCGCGCCGCGTGCGTCGGCGGCGCATCGGGGACGTCGAACGTGCTGGCCGGCAAGCGCTACGGCCTCGCGCTCGCCGGCACGATGGCGCACTCCTACGTCATGACCTTCCCGAGCGAGGAGGAGGCGTTCCGCACCTTCGCGCGCGACTTTCCGAGCCGCAGCACGCTGCTGATCGACACCTACGACACCGAGGAGGGCGCCCGCACCGCGGCGCGCGTCGCGCGCGAGCTGCAGGCCGAGGGGATCGCCGTCCAGGCCGTGCGCCTCGACTCGGGCGATCTGCTGGCGCTGTCGCGCTCCGTGCGCCGGATCCTCGACGACGCCGGGCAGACCGACGTCGAGATCTTCGCCTCAGGCGATCTCGACGAGCACGCGATCGAGAAGCTCGTCGCGGCCGGTGCGCCGATCGACGCGTTCGGCGTCGGCACCAAGCTCGGCACCAGCGACGACGTGCCCTCGCTGCCGGTGGTCTACAAGCTCGTGCAGGACGCGAGCGGGCCGAAGATCAAGCTGTCGCCGCGCAAGACGACGGCGCCCGGACGCAAGCAGGTGTACCGCGTCGGCGACGGCGACCGATCGTACGACGTGATCGCGCTCGCGGACGAGCCCGCGCCGCCCGGCGGCCGGCCGCTGCTCGAGCTCGTCATA
>JBFMAS010000506.1:0-2021 GCA_040755575.1 Thermodesulfobacteriota bacterium | reverse complement strand
CCCCACAGCAGCGCCGGCGGCAGCAGCGCGACGAAGGCGAGGCCCGCGCCGTAGCGCAGCGCGAAGCCGTAGTAGAACGACCAGCCGTCCCACGCGCCCGCCGGCTGCTGGAAGCCGATCGACGACGGCGCGACCTTCGGCGCCTCGACGGCGACGCCGGGAAAGAGCTCCGGGAACACCAGCACGACGATCGACAGCACCTTGTCGCGCGTTCGCGGGTTGAGCAGCAGGTCGGGCGAGGTGACGACGAAGGTCAGCGCGGCGGCGAGACCACCGACCACCGCCGGCCACGGCAGGAGCCGCCGCCAGCCGCGCCGCTCCGAGGACGACACGCAGAGCACGTAGAGCGGCACGAGCAGCAGCACGGCCGGGTACTTCATCCCCATGCTGAGGCCGATCAGCGCGCCGGCGGCGGCGGCGCGACCGGCGCTCGCGCGGCGCCCGAGCGGCGCCATCGCGCCGAGCGACGCCACGACGCCGAGGCTCATCAGCACGTCGGGCTTCGCCGCGTGGCTGTCGCGCACGTGCAGCAGGCTCACCGCGACGATGCTGCCCGCGCAGAGCGCGGCCGCAGCACCGAGCTCGCGCCGCGCGACCTCCATCAGCAGCGCGACCGTCGCGATGCCCGCCAGCGCGGACAGCGCCCGCAGCAGGAGCAGGACCCGCCAGGGCATCTCGTCGACCGCCTGCGCGTAGCCGATCGCCTTGTGCCGCCCGAGCGTCTTCAGCACCGCGTGCGACAGCTCGCCCCAGCCCCACGACAGGAAGATGTACGCGCTCGGGTAGATGCCGTACTCGAGGTCGAACTTGCCGGTTGCGGGGGAGCGCGTCTCGACCAGGATGACCTCCTCGTCGGGTCGCGTCATCAGGTGCGGCAGACCGAAGTCGAGCGCCCAGAAGCGCAGCGCGGCGGCGACCAGGACGATGACCGCGAAGGCGCAGAGGTAGCGCCGCGACGCCGCTCGCTGGGAGTCCATGGGTCGCGATCTTGTAGGAGTTGCGCGCGCGGCGGCGCAAGGCGCGGTGCGCGGTACGCGCGCTTCGTTTGCGCGCGCCTGCCCTTTCCTCCAACTCGTGGTCGGGATGGTGAAAGCGGCGGCCCACCCGACGCGCGGCACGATCGCGCTCGCCGCCCTCGCCGCGGCGCTGCTCTACGCGCTCGCGACGCCGTGGGTGCTGCGGCCGTGGCTCCTCTCGCACGACGACCTGCCGAAGAGCGAGCTCGCCCTCGGTCCGATGGAGGACACGGACCTGCTGCTCAACGTCTGGATCCTGACGTGGGTCGCACGCGCCGCCGTCGAGTCGCCCGCGGAGATGTTCGGCGGCAACATCTTCCACCCCGCGCCGAACGCGATCGCGGGCTCCGAGAACATGCTCGCGCACCTCCCCGTGACCGCGCCGGCGTGGGCGCTCACCGGCAGCGCGCTCGCGGTCCTGAAGACGATGCTGCTCGAGAGCTTCGTGCTGTCGGGGCTCGCCATGCTGGCGTACGTCTGGCTCGTGACGCGCGACCCCGGCGCCGCTCTGCTCGCGGGGGCCGCCTTCACGTTCGTCCCGTGGCGCGTGCAGAACGTGCCCCACCCGCAGTACCTGGGCTTCCAGTACCTGCCGCTCGCGCTCCTCGCCGTCGAGCTGTGGCTTGCGCAGCGCCGCCGCTGGCAGCCCGTGCTGCTCGCCGCGGCGCTCGCGCTGCAGGCGCTCGCCTGCCTCTACCTCGGCTACTTCACCTTCCTGGTCGTCCCCGTGTACGCGCTCGTGCGCTGGCTGCAGGACGATCGCACGGCGCGCGGCGCGCTCGCCCTCGGCGCGGCGCTCGTCGTCGGCGCGCTCGCCGCCGTCCCCGTCGGCCTGCCCTACCTGCTCGCGCGCGAGCAGGGGATGATCCCGGACTACGAGATCGGTGCCTGGGGCGACTGGTCGTGGCGCCCGTGGTGGTACGTCGGCGCGCCGTTCGTCGAGCGCGTGGGCGTCGTCGTGCCGGCGGTCGTCGTGCTCGACCTCGCGGCCCGCGCGGTGGCGCG
>JBFMAS010000505.1:0-4352 GCA_040755575.1 Thermodesulfobacteriota bacterium | reverse complement strand
CCGCGTGCTTCGCAGCCGGCCGCACGTCGCTGGTGGTGCAGGACCACGCGAGCGACGCGCGCGACCGCCTGGTGTGGCGCTGGACGCGCGGCGACGCCGTCCCGCTCGCCGCGCTGGGCGACCCGCTGGGCGGCGCGACGTCGTACGCGCTGTGCGTCTACGAGACGAGCGCGGGCATGACGGCCCTCGCGCGGCCGCCGATCGAGATCCCTGGCGGGGGCGTGTGCCGCGGCAAGCCGTGCTGGAAGGCGCTCGGCGGCGTCGGCGTCAAGTACGCCGACCGCGACCGCACGCCGGACGGCGTCGAGAGCCTGGTGCTGCGCTCGGGCCCCGCCGGGAAGCCGAGCGTGGTGCTGACCGCGAAGGGCGCGACGCTCGCCCCGCCGTCGCTGCCGCTCGGGCAAGACCCCGCGGTGACGGTGCAGCTCGTCAACGACTCCGGCGCATGCTTCGGGGCGGCGTACGCGTCACCGGCGCAGAAGAACGACGCGGGGCAGTTCCGCGACAAGACGCCCTGAGCGCGGCTCAGCCGGCGCGTCGGATCCAGCCGAGCAGCGCCGCCCGCATCGCCTGGTGCAGGTTGAGGTGCTTTGCGCGCGCGGTGCGCTCGAGCTGCTGCCACAGCGCCTCGGGTAGCCGCACGGAGCGCACCACGGTCGTCCGTCGCCTGCCTCGCGCGGGTCGTCCCCTCCGCAGGAGGACTGCATCGGTCGCAAGCTGCGGCATCTCCCACAGAGCGAGCAGCGATGGCCCGCCGGCCTCGCCCGCGCCCGCGAACGCGTTTCGTCGCACCGGCCCGAAGCGGTCGAAGTCGACCGGGCCGTCGAGCGGATCAGTCGTTCTCGTAGCGTGCTTTCTCATGCTTGGTCGCCTTCCGGGCGCTGATGATGCGGATCGTATCGAGTAGAACCTCGGCGTGAACGACGTAGAGCAGGCGCTGTCTACGCGAGTAGCCGATCAAGACGAAGCGATCGTCGTGCAGCTTGTCCGGATAGTAGGCCCCGAAAGGATCGTCGAACGCCGAGGACGCCTCCTCGAAGGCGACGCCGTGCTTCGCGAGGTTTCTGGCGGCTTTCCTCGCGTCCCAGACGAACCGCACGGAAAAATGTAACACATTTCGCTCGGTTCGCTCAACGACCTTGCGCCGCTCGCCACGCTGCGCTCTTGAAGATACGAAGGACGGTCCAGCAGGAGGAGAATCCGTGCACAGCAAAGCCGCAGTCGCGCACCAGGCGGGCAAGCCGCTCACCATCGAGACGGTCGACGTCGCGTTGCCGCGCGCGGGCGAGGTGCTGGTCGAGGTCAAGGCGAGCGGCGTCTGCCACACCGACGCCTTCACGCTCTCCGGCGCCGACCCCGAGGGCCTCTTTCCCGCGATCCTCGGCCACGAGGGCGCGGGCGTCGTGCGCGAGGTCGGCGCCGGCGTGACCAGCGTCGCGCCCGGCGACCACGTCATCCCGCTCTACACGCCCGAGTGCCGGCAGTGCGAGTACTGCGTGTCGCAGAGGACCAACCTCTGCCAGGCGATCCGCGAGACGCAGGGGCGCGGCGTCATGCCGGACGGCACGAGCCGATTCTCCCTCGGCGGCGAAACGGTTCTGCACTACATGGGCACGTCGACCTTCGCGAACTTCACCGTGCTGCCCGAGATCGCGGTGGCGAAGATCCGCGAGGACGCCCCGTTCGACAAGGTCTGCTACATCGGCTGCGGCGTCACGACGGGCATCGGCGCCGTGATCAACACGGCGAAGGTGCGTCCGGGCGACAACGTCGTCGTCTTCGGCCTCGGCGGCATCGGCCTCAACGTCATCCAGGGCGCGCGCATGGCGGGCGCCGCGATGATCGTGGGCGTCGACGTCAATCCCAGGAAGCGCGCGCTCGCCGAGAAGTTCGGCATGACGCACTTCGTGAACCCGGACGAGGTCGAGGGCGACCTGGTGCCGTATCTCGTGAACCTCACCAGGGGCGGCGCCGACTTCAGCTTCGAGTGCATCGGCAACGTCAAGGTGATGCGCCAGGCGCTCGAGTGCTGCCACAAGGGCTGGGGAACGAGCGTCATCATCGGCGTCGCGGGCGCGGGCCAGGAGATCTCGACGCGCCCGTTCCAGCTCGTCACCGGACGCGTGTGGAAGGGCAGCGCCTTCGGCGGTGCGCGCGGGCGTACCGACGTGCCGCGCATCGTCGACTGGTACATGGAGGGCAAGATCGACATCGACAGCCTGATCACCCACGTCATGCCGGTCGAGGAGATCAACCGCGCCTTCGACCTCATGCACCACGGCGAGTCGATCCGCAGCGTGGTGACGTTCTAGGGAGGCGCGGACCGCCGTGCAGCCCACGCCGCCGTCCCGCTGCGAGCGGCTCGAGCAAGAGGCAGAGCGCCTCCTGCCGCGCATGGTGTACGAGTACTTCGCGGGCGGCGCGGGAGACGAGACGACGCTGCGCGACAACCGTGCGGCGTTCGGGCGCCTGCGGCTCAGGCCGCGCTTCCTGGTCGATGTCAGCGCACGTGCGCTCGCGACCACCGTGCTCGGGCGCGAGCTGCCTGCACCGCTCGCGATCGCGCCGATGGCGTACCAGCGCCTCGCGCACCCGGACGGCGAGCTCGCGACCGTGCGCGCCGCGGGCCGTGCCGGCGTGCCGATGATCCTCTCGACGATGGCGACCGCGAGCGTCGAGGAGGTCGGCGCCGCGGCGAGCGCGCCGCTGTGGTTCCAGATCTACGTCTGGCGCGACCGCGGCGCGACGAAGGCTCTCGTCCAGCGCGCGGTCGCGGCGGGGGCCGAGGCTCTCGTCGTCACGGTCGACGCGCCGCGCCTCGGCACGCGCCGGCGCGACGTCGACAACGTGTTCGCGCTGCCGGACGGCCTGCGCCTCGGCAACCTCGAGGGCCTCGGGGTGCCGGACGCGCCGAAGGTGGCTGCCGGCTCGCAGCTCAGCGAGCACTTCTGGCTGCTCGCCGACGCGTCGCTGTCGTGGCGCGACCTCGAGTGGTTCCGCTCGCTGACCGACCTGCCGATCGTGCTGAAGGGCATCCTCACCGCCGAGGACGCGCGGCTCGCGGCCGAGCACGGCGCCTCCGCGGTGGTGGTGTCGAACCACGGAGGACGCCAGCTCGACGGCGTGATCGCGACGCTCGACGCGCTGCCGGAGGTCGCGGACGCCGCCGGCGGCGCGCTCGAGGTGTGGCTCGACGGCGGCGTGCGCTGCGGCGCCGACGTCGTGAAGGCGCTCGCGCTGGGCGCGCGCCTGGTGCTGATCGGCCGTCCGGTCCTGTGGGCGCTCGCGGTCGGCGGCGAGCAGGGCGTCGCCGACCTGCTCTCGTGCTTGACGGAGGAGGTCGACGAGGCGCTCGCGCTGTGCGGCTGCCGCTCGCCGGCGGAGGTGACGCGCGCGCTCGTCGCGGTGGCCGCTCGACGCTGATGCGGCTGCGTAGCGACGCTCCGCGGCGTCCTGCCGGACTCGCCGCGGGAGGTTCGATCATGGGCGAGGAGCTCGCGCAAGATCCCGTCCGTCTCGGGCTCGGGGCCACGGCAGTCAGCGAGCCCGAGCTCATGGGCATGGCATGGTACGGCCAGTACGCGGCACGCCACGCGTTTCAACGGAGGTCCTCATGGTGTCCAGACGAACGGTAGCCTTCGTCGCGATGATCGTCGCCATCTCGTCGACGGCCTGCGCAGGATCGGAGCGGCAAGACGACGGCGTGCGTGAAGCACGAGCGGCCATCGAGGCCGCGAACGCAAGGTTCAGCGAAGCCTTCGCACGCGGCGACGCCAGCGCCCTCGCGGCGATGTACACACCTGACGCGATCGTGCTTCCGCCGGACAGCGAGATGATCCGCGGCAACGACGCGATCGGGCAGTTCTGGAAGGCGACGAGAGACAGCGGGGTCCGGAGCGCCGTGCTGACGACCGTCGACGTGGGCCGGAGTGGCGACGTCGCGTACGAGGCAGGGAACGTTTCCCTGACGATTGACCCCGCCGGCGGGGAGCCGACGACGGCGGCGGCGAAGTACGTGGTGGTCTGGAAGCGCGAGGCCGACGGCTCGTGGAAGCTGCACCGGGACATCTGGAACAGCCTTCCTGCGAAGAAGTGACGTCCCCGCCCGCGAAGCGGGGCGCTGCCGTACGGGTGTCGATCGCGCCGGCGACCCCGCGGCGTCATTCGAGCGAGCGGAAGTCCCCTTGCTGGCCCGTCGTGCCGCGGTCGACGCCCGCGGCCATCTGTCCGAAGCCGCCGCCGAGGTTGGCGATCGCGTTGCCGCCGCGCGCGCTCGCGCCGCCGTCGACCACCAGCGCCTCGCCGGTGACGAACTCGGCGTCGTCGCTGGCGAGGAACAGCGCCGCCGCCGC
>JBFMAS010000504.1:0-3929 GCA_040755575.1 Thermodesulfobacteriota bacterium | reverse complement strand
CGAGATCCCGGGCGCCGTCGTGGACGGCGACGCGCACGTCCTCGACCGGCGGCGCAAGCGCGAGACCCGGGTCCGCTACGGACGCCGGCGTTACTGCTTCGCGGAGGACGGGTCGTGAGCATCGCGCTCGTGGCGAGCGCGCTGGCGCTCGCGCTCGTGGCGTGCGGCCTCGGCCCGCCCCTGCTCGGGATGGCGCGCGCCGACGCCGACGTCCCGCAGCCGTCACCCGCGCCGACGCCGAGCGCGGCGCTGCGCGGCGACACGCCGGAGGCCGCCGAGATGCGGGCGGAGCTGGTGGAAGAGGTCGCGCAGCGCGATCCGGAGCTGTCGCCGCGCGTCCTCGACGTGCTGCGCGCCGTGCCGCGGCATCTCTTCGTGCCGGGCGCGGGGCTGTTCGAGGCGTACGGCAACCACGCGTACCCGATCGGACACGGACAGACGATCTCGCAGCCCACCGTGGTCGCGATCATGACCGACGCCCTGCAGCTCACCGGCAAGGAGCGCGTGCTCGAGGTCGGCACGGGCTCGGGCTACCAGGCGGCGATCCTGTCGCGCCTCGCGCGCGAGGTGTGGTCGATCGAGATCGTCGCGCCGCTCGGCGAGGAGTCGCGCCGTCGGCTCGCCGAGCTGGGCTTCGACAACGTGCACGTCAAGGTCGGCGACGGCTACCAGGGCTGGCCGGAGCATGCACCGTTCGACCGCATCATCCTGACCGCCGCGCCGCCCGAGCTGCCCGCGGCGCTGGTCGAGCAGCTCACCGACGGCGGCATCCTGGTCGCGCCGCTCGGCGACCAGGAGCAGTACCTCTACCGCTGGACCAAGCGCGGCGGCACGCTGACCCGCGAGAACCTCGGCGCGGTGCGCTTCGTGCCGATGGTCGGCGCGACGGCGCCGCGCTGACGCCACGACGAGCGGGCGCGTCGCGGGGCGGTCGCTTGCCTACGCGCCCGCGATCGAAGACAGTGCCGGCTCCATGACCTCGCGAGGACCTCTGTTCGCGGCGCTCGACTACGGCACCGGGGGCGGCAAGTGCGCCGTGTTCGACGCCGACGGCCGCTGCATCGCCTGCGTGCGGGAGCCGTGGACCTACGAGGAGGTCGCGCTCGAGCAGCCGGAGCTGGGTCGCGGCTACGCGTTCGACCCGGAGGCGTTCTGGGCCGCGATCGGGCGCTGCACGCGCGCCGCGCTCGCCGCGGGAGGGGTCGATCCGGAGGCGATCGCCGGCGTGTCGACGACCGCGCAGCGGCTCGGCACGGTGTTCCTCGACGCGCGCGGGCGCGAGATCTACGCCGGGCCGAACATGGACGGGCGCGGCTTCAACGGTGCGCTCGAGGTGATGGGCAAGCTCGGCATGGAGGCCGGCGTGCGCGTCACGGGGCACTGGCCGCCGTTCGTCTCGTCGCTCGCGCGGCTGCTCGCCCACCGCGCCGTCGCCGGGAGCCCGGCGGTCGCGCACGTGCTGACGCTCAACGACTGGCTCTCCTACCGCCTGTGCGGAGAGCTCGCCTCCGAGCCGTCGAACGCCTGCGAGTCGCTGTTCCTCGACGTCTCGGGTCGCCGCTGGAGCGACGAGGTGCTGTCCGCGTTCGAGGTGTCCGCGAGCGTGCTGCCGCCGATCGTCGAGCCGGCGACGCGCGTCGGCCAGGTGACGGCCGCCGCGGCGGAGCAGACCGGCCTGCGCGCCGGCACGCCGGTCTACGCGGGCGGCGGCGACACGCAGTGCGCGCTGCTCGGCTCGGACGTCGTCGAGCCCGGCGAGGCGGGCGCCGTCCTCGGCACGACGACGCCCGTCATGGCCGCCACCCGCGAGCCGGTGCTCGATCCGACGGGGCGCCTGTGGACGGGCTGCCACGTCGTCGCAGGGCGCTGGACGCTCGAGAGCAACGCGGGCGACACCGGCATCGCGTACGAGTGGCTGCTCGACACGATGGGCTTCTCCGGCGAGGCGGCGTTCGGCGACGCGGAGGACGCGATGGCCGCACGCGGCGCGACCCCGCCCCCGGTGTACGCGGTGGCCGGACCGCAGATCTGGGACCTGCTCAACTTCCGTCCGAACCAGGCGCTCGGCCTGGTCTTCCCGCACCCGCCGTTCACGCGCCGCCCCGTGCGCGGCGACTTCCTCGCCGCCTTCCTGCTCAACGTCGCCTGCGCCATCCGCGCGAACCTCGAGCAGGTCGAGGCGGTGCTCGGCACGCCGGTCGCGACGCTGACGCTGTCGGGCGGCATGACGCGCAGCCCGGCGCTGCTGCGCGCCTTCGCCGGCGTCGTGCCGCGGCCGCTGCGCGTCTCGGAGGACGCCAACGCCACGGCGCTCGGCGCGGCGGTGCTGGCGGCCGCGGGGCACGGCACGCATCCCTCGATCGCGGCGGCTGCCGACGCGATGGTCCGCAAGCGCGAGCTGCCGCGCGACGAGGCGCTCAGCGCGGACTACGAGGCCTACTACGCTCGCTGGCGCGGGCTGTACGACGCGGTGCGGGACCTGCCCGTCTGAGCGCGACCTGCGGGCGCGGCGCCGCCGGCCGCTCCGCCGCCGGGGCACGGCCCGCGACGGCACGACGCAGCGCGAGCACCTCGCGTGGCGTCAGCTCGCGCACCTCGCCGGAGCGCAGCGTGCCGAGGCGGAGCGGCCCGATCGCGATCCGCGCGAGCTTGTCGACGGGATGTCCGACGGCCTCGCACATGCGACGTACTTGACGCTGGCGCCCCTCGCGCAGCACGATGCGCAGCCGCGCCTTGCTCGGCAGCACCGACTCGACCGTCACCTCGGCCGGCGCGGTCATGCCGTCGGCCAGGCGCACGCCGCGGCGCAGGCGCTCGAGCGCGGCGTCGTCGGGACGGCCGCGCACCTTGACGCGGTAGACCTTGGGGATCTGGAAGCGCGGGTGGGTGAGGCGCTGCGCGAGCTCGCCGTCGTTCGTCAGGAGCACGAGCCCGCTCGACTCGAAGTCGAGCCGTCCGACCGGAAAGACGTGCTCGCGCAGCCCGCGCACGACGTCGCCGATCGCGGGCCGGCCCTCGGGGTCGGCCATCGTGCTCACGACGCCGACCGGCTTGTGGTAGGCGACGTAGTGCAGCCTGCGCGGCAGCGCCGCGCGGCCGTCAACCGTGATCCGGTCCCGGCTCGGGTCCGCCTTCGTCCCGAGCTCGTGGACCACCTGGCCGTTCACCCTCACCCGGCCCTCCCGGATCAGGTCCTCCGCCGCCCTCCGCGACGCGATCCCCGCCTGGCTCAGGATCTTCTGCAGTCTCTCCGTACGGGTCCGCATCGCCGGGCTCTCCGTGGTCGCCCTGCTCGGCCTGCTCGGCCTGCTCGGCAGCATCGGCTTCCTCGATCAGCCTCGCAAGCGCCGCCGGCTCGGGCAGCTCCGGCAGCTCGGACAGGTCCTTCAGGCTGAACAGCTCGAGGAAGCTCGCCGTCGTGCCGTACTCGACCGGACGCCCCGGCGACATCCGGCGCCCGACCACCTGGATCAGCCCACGCGTCAGCAGCGCGCCGAGGACGGCGTCGCAGTTGACGCCGCGCACGGCCTCGACCTCGCCGCGCGTCGCGGGCTGGCGGTAGGCGACGATGGCGAGCGTCTCCAGGACGGCGCGCGACAGCCGCGGCGGCTTCTCGACGAAGAAGCGTCGCACCCAGGGCGCGGACTCGACGCTCGAGCGGAGCTGGAAGCCGCCCGCGGTCTCGATCAGACGGATGCCGCGCTGCTCCGCCTCGAGCGTCGCGCGCAGCTCGTCGACCGCCTCGCTCACCGCGGCGCGCGGCCAGGCGCCGAGCAGGCGCACGAGGCGCGCGAGCGGCACCGGCTCGGCGGCCGCGAACAGCACGGCCTCGAGGATCGTGCGCAGCGGGGGTGCGTCGGCGGTGTCGGGCGCGGCGTCGTCGCCGTCGTCGGCGGCGCCGGCCCCGCCTGAGGCGCCGGACGCGTCGC
>JBFMAS010000503.1:0-2244 GCA_040755575.1 Thermodesulfobacteriota bacterium | reverse complement strand
CTGCCGGATCATCTTCACGGTGGTACCCTTCCTGGTCGGGCTGCGGCGCTGACCACGGCCCCCCGGCGGGCTGTGCCCGACGGGGCGAGGGGACGGGTCCCCTCGTCAAGCAGAAGGGACTTCGCTCGTTGGACAGCCGCGCGCGGAGCGCGCGGACCGAGCGAAGCGAGCAGGGGAGTGGGGCCCCGGCGGGCTGTGCCCGACGGGGCGAGGGGACGGGTCCCCTCGTTAAAATCAATACGGCCAGTTCGTCGTCACCAGCCCGCCGTCGACCTCCAGCACCTTGCCGGTCACGTAGCTCGCGGCGGGGGAGGCGAGATAGAGCGCGGCGAGCGCGATGTCCTCGACGCTGCCGATGCGGCGCATCGGCGTCAGCGCCTCCATCTTGGCGCGCAGCTCGTCGTCCAGGAACGGCGCGAGCGCCGACGTCTCGACCGAGCCCACGGCGATCGCGTTCACGCGCACCCTTGGCGCGAGCTCGATCGCGAGCTCCTGCGTCATGAAGGAGAGCGCGGCCTTCGCGGTGCCGTAGGCGACGAAGCCCGACATCGGCAAGCGTCCGGCGGCCGACGAGATGTTGATGATCGAGCCGCCGTCGCGCTCGAGCATGTGCGGCAGGACGAAGCGGCTCAGCAGGAACGCCGAGGTGACGTTGAAGCGGAGCGCCTGCTCGAAGTACTTCTCGCTCGTCTGCAGCGCGGGCTTGGGCGGCCAGCCGCCCGCGTTGTTCACCAGCACGTCGACGCGTCCCAGCTCGCTCAGCGTCGCGGCGACCAGGCTCTCGAGCTGCTGACGCTCGTTCACGTCGCACGGCACCGCCAGCGCGCGCCGGCCGAAGCCGCGAGCGCACTCCGCCGTCCCTTCGATCTCGTCGCGCGAGCGGGCGCTGCAGACGACGTCGGCGCCACACTCGGCGAACGCGAGCGCGATCGCCCGGCCGATGCCGCGTCCAGCCCCGGTGACCAGGGCGACCTTCCCGTCGAGACGAAAGCGGTCGAGGATCACGCGCGTCCCTCCTTCGCGCGGGCTGTAACCGCTCGGCACCAGGCGACGCAAACGCCGCCGCAGCACGACAGGGGCGAGATCGCTTGATGTTGCACGCGGTTTCCGCCAAGTAATGAGCATGCTCAGTTCTGAGCGTGCTCAGTCTGTCGGCCTGCGCGAGCGCTCCAGGCAGGACAAGCTGGCGCGGATCCTCGCCGCCGGCCGCGAGCTGTTCTCGCGCGACGGCTTCGACGCGACGACGACGCGCGACATCGCGCGCCGTGCGGGCATCGGCACCGGTACCCTGTTCCTGTACTTCCCCGAGAAGCGGGACCTGCTGCTGCTCCTCTTCAAGCAGGACATCGAGCCGGTCCACCGCGCCGCGGTCGCCGCGCTCGAGCCCGACCTGTCCTTGCTCGACGCGCTGCTGCGCGTGTTCCGCCGCCTGTTCGACTACTACGCGCGCGACCTGCGCCTCTCGCGCGTCTTTCTCGCCGAGCTGGCGCTCCTCGATCCCGCCCGGCGCGTCGACCTGGACGCCTTCACGCTCGAGTTCCTGCGCGCGCTCGCGGATCTCGTCGCGCGCGCGCAGTCGCGCGGCGAGGCGCGTCGCGACGTCGGGACGCTGCGCGCGGCGCACGCGCTCTTCAGCCTGTACTACGCGACGCTGCTCGACTGGGTCGGCGGCCGCCTGCCCTCGGCCGACGCGGCGGAGGCGCAGCTGCGCGCGAGCCTCGCGCTGCT
Organism: Thermodesulfobacteriota bacterium; assembly: GCA_040755575.1. Lineage (GTDB taxonomy): Bacteria > Desulfobacterota > Binatia > UBA12015 > UBA12015 > DATCMB01. Next base: position 516 of record JBFMAS010000503.1, on the reverse strand, counting down.
GCTGCGCGGCCTCGCCGACGAGGCGAAGCACGAAGGCGACGCGACGTGACCAACGCCAGCGATACGCTCACCGTCCTCGCCGCGCGCGACCGCTATCTCGCGGAGAACGGCTTCGACGCGAAGTACGCCGAGCGCTGGGTGAAGCTGCAGGCCGGTCCGATCCCGCTCTCGTTTCCCAATGCGGCGGGCCGGGTGCGCGCCGTCAAGCTGCACGACCTGCACCACGTCGCAACCGGCTACCACACGACCTGGACCGGCGAGGCGGAGATCGGCGCGTGGGAGCTCGCGAGCGGCTGCGGGCGCTTCGTGTGGGCGTGGGTTTTGAACCTCGCCGCCCTGCCGATCGGCCTCGTCCTCGCACCGCGTGCGATCTTCCACGCCTTCGTCCGCGGGCGGCACAGCGCGAACCTCTACCGGACGCGCGGCGAGGTGGACGACGAGCTGCTCGCGAAGCGCCTCGGCGCGCTGCGCGCGGAGCTCCGCCTCGATCGGCCGGCGCCGCGCGCGCGGCCGCGC